>CAZSIO010000048.1:0-1310 GCA_964606865.1 uncultured Sideroxydans sp. | reverse complement strand
TCGAGACCCTCCCAGTAACGCAGCAGGAAGGCTTCGCGTTGACGCGTCGGCAGTTGGCGCAACGCGGCTTCGACCAAGGCGAGCAGCTGCCGGTTAGCTGCCGCCGCGTGGGGCGTGGCGGGCTGGCTGGCATTATCCTCGTCTTGCAGGATGTCCAGTGCATCCACCTCATCCTCGCTTTGCGGCGAAGTGAACGAGGAAAACAGGCTGAAGCGGGCGTTGCGTACTTTCTGGCGGCGGAAGTGGTCGCGAATGGTGTTCTGCAGGATGCGCTGGAACAACAGGGGGAATTCCGCGGCCGGTTTGTCGCCGTAGCGTTGCGCCAGCTTGATCATGGCTTCCTGCACAATATCCAGCGCCGCCTGCTCGTCGCGCACCGCGTAGGCCGCATGTTTGTAGGCGCGGCGCTCCACGCTGGCGAGAAAGTCGGAAAGCTGAACGGAAGTGGACACAGGGTGCAATGACGGGGCTTCGGTGCATCGATCATAGCAAATTCCTGTTGCAGCAAGGGTTTTCAGCTCGCCCCCACGTGCTGCGGGGTTGACCAAAATGCCGCCAACCTTTATCGTGCACGACCCTTAACTGACGCAATCTACAGGTAGTTGTCCCATGGAACTGACCGGTGCTGAAATAACCGTCCGCTGTTTGCAGGAAGAAGGAGTCGAGTACGTTTTCGGCTACCCCGGCGGCGCGGTCTTGTTTATCTATGACGAGCTGTTCAAACAGGAGCAGGTCAAGCATATTCTGGTGCGGCACGAGCAAGCGGCGTTGCATGCTGCTGACGGCTACGCGCGCTCGACCGACAAAGTGGGGGTGGCGCTGGTCACCTCGGGTCCCGGTCTGACCAACGCGGTGACCGGAATCGCTACCGCCTACATGGATTCGATTCCGCTGGTGGTAATCAGCGGCCAGGTGCCGACCGGCTTCATTGGTGAAGATGCCTTCCAGGAGGTTGACGCGGTCGGCATCACCCGCCCCTGTGTCAAGCACAACTTCCTGGTGAAAGACCCAAAGGACATCGCCATTACCCTGAAGAAGGCATTCTACCTGGCCAGAACCGGTCGTCCCGGCCCCGTCCTGGTGGATATCCCCAAGGACGTGTCGAATCAGAAAGCCGCTTACGAGTACCCGGCCACGGTCAACATCCGCTCCTACAGTCCGGCTACCAAGGGCGACCCCGTCCTGATCAAGCAGGCGGTGCAGATGTTGCTCGCGGCCAAGCGGCCAATGGTCTATACCGGTGGTGGCGTGGTGTTGTCCGATGCCGCCAAACAACTGACCGAACTGGTGCGGCTGCTGGATTTCCCCGT
>CAZSIO010000047.1:0-8016 GCA_964606865.1 uncultured Sideroxydans sp. | reverse complement strand
GCACGTTCTACAACCTGCCGGCGCTGAACGAGAAAGTGGTGCTGCACACGCAACTTATCGTGCGCGAGGATGCGCATCTGCTGTTCGGCTTTTTGACTCAGGAAGAGCGCGTCGCCTTCCGCCAGTTGCTCAAGATCAGCGGTGTCGGGCCGAAGCTGGCATTGTCGGTATTGTCCGGACTGAGCTTGGGCGATTTGGCGCACGCCGTCGCGAACAAGGAGGCCGGGCGGCTGACCAAAATACCCGGCGTGGGCAAGAAGACTGCGGAACGCCTGTTGCTCGAGTTGCAGGGCAAGTTCGCGCCGAGCAGTGCTGCTGGGGGCAGCGGGGCAATAATGGCCTCGGCCGGCAATGACATCATCAATGCGCTGCTGGCATTGGGCTACAGCGAGAAGGAAGCCGATTGGGCGGAAAAGCAATTGCCCAAAGACGCCAATGTCTCGGACGGCATCCGCCAGGCGCTTAAGTTATTATCCAAAGCATGATCCACAACGACGACCTTACCGCCGCGCCGCGCATCATCTCCGCCGCCCCCGCCTCGCCACAGGAGGAGGCGCTGGAGCGCGCGCTGCGTCCGAAGCAGCTCGACGAATACGTCGGGCAGGAGAAGATACGCGGGCAACTGGAGATATTCATCCAGGCGGCGCGGAAGCGCAGCGAGCCGCTCGACCATGTGTTGCTGTTCGGCCCGCCCGGTCTGGGCAAGACCACGCTGGCGCAGATCATCGCGCGCGAGATGGGTGTGAATTTGCGCCACACCTCCGGCCCGGTGCTGGAACGCGCGGGCGATCTGGCCGCATTGCTCACCAATCTCGAACCCAACGATGTGCTGTTCATCGACGAGATCCACCGCCTGTCGCCGGTGGTGGAAGAAATTCTTTACCCCGCGCTGGAGGACTACCAGATCGACATCATGATCGGCGAGGGGCCGGGCGCGCGTTCGGTGAAGATCGACCTGCCGCCGTTCACCCTGGTCGGCGCGACCACGCGCGCGGGCATGTTGACCAATCCGCTGCGCGACCGCTTCGGCATCGTGGCGCGGCTGGAGTTTTATACGCCGGAAGAATTGCAGCGCATCGTGACCCGTTCCTCCGGCTTGCTGGAGTTGCCCATCTCGCCGGACGGCGCGCTGGAGATCGCCAAGCGTTCGCGCGGCACGCCGCGCATCGCCAACCGTTTGCTGCGCCGCGTGCGCGACTATGCCGATGTGCGCGCCGACGGCAATGCCACGCGCGAAGTGGCGGATGCCGCGCTGACCATGCTGGATGTGGACTCGCGCGGGCTGGACGTGATGGACAGAAAACTGTTGCAGACCGTGATCGAAAAATTCATGGGCGGGCCGGTCGGCGTGGACAACCTCGCCGCCGCCATCGGCGAGGAGCGCGACACCATCGAAGATGTGCTGGAGCCATATCTGATCCAGCAGGGTTATCTGCAACGCACGCCGCGCGGACGCATGGCGACGGCGAATGCCTACGAACATTTTGGCCTGGTACGACCGCGTAGTACAAACAACAAGGAATTATGGGATGAGTAAGCACAAGGTTTTTCACTGGCCGGTGCGCGTGTATTTTCAGGACACCGACGCGGGCGGAGTGGTCTATCACGCCGCCTATGTGAACTTTATGGAGCGGGCGCGGACAGAGTGGTTGCGCACCTTCGGTTACAGCAACGCCGGGCTGATGAAAGAGCTGGGTGTGGTGTTCGTGGTGCGCTCGATCACACTGGATTATCTGAAGCCAGCCCTGCTCGATGATCTGCTGACGGTCACCGCGCGGATCAAGGAGATCGGGCGCAGCCGGGTGACTTTGTTGCAGTCTGTACTGCGCGTGAAAGAAGTGTTGACGGAGGGCGAGGTGCATCTGGTGTGTGTGAACGTGCAGACCTTCAAGCCGGTGAGCGTGCCGGAAGTGTTGCGCAAACAATGGGATCAATGAAATGAATTTTTTGCAGGATTTGTCTTTGTTTCATCTGCTGGCGAATGCCAGCCTGCCGGTGCAGCTGGTGATGGCCCTGCTGTTGGCGGTTTCGCTGCTGTCATGGTGGTACATATTTATCAAGCTGTTCGCGGTGCGTGCCGCCCTGCGGCAGACGCGCGAATTCGAGGATGCGTTCTGGAGCAATCCGAACCTGGTCGCGCTGTATCAGCAGGCGGCCAGCCAGATGCGCCACGATCAGGGCGGGCTGGAACACATCTTCGCCGCAGGCTTCGCCGAATTCGTCAAGCTGAAGAAGACGCATGGCGTGGACAGCGCGGCGCTGATGGAGGGCACCCGCCGCGCGATGCGCGCGCGCTACCAGCGCGAGATGGACCATCTCGAGTCGCACCTGTCGTTTCTGGCGACGGTCGGTTCGGTCAGCCCATACATCGGGCTGCTCGGCACGGTGTGGGGCATCATGAATGCGTTCCGCGGCCTCTCCAGCGTGGGGCAGGCGACACTGGCGCAGGTCGCGCCGGGCATCGCCGAGGCGCTGGTGGCGACCGCGATGGGCCTGTTCGCCGCGATCCCTGCGGTGGTCGCTTACAACCGCTATGTGCACGACGTGGCGCGCCTCTCCTCGCGCTTTGAGAGCTTCATCGAGGAGTTTTCCAACGTGTTGCAGAGGCAGCCATGACACGGTGCGCCAGCCCTCTATCCAACTTTCCCCCAAGGGGGGAAAGAGCAATCGCCTCCTCTCCCGCTTGCGGGAGAGGATTGAGGAGAGGGTTTGCGGTGGGTGCGGGAATGGCTGCATTGCACCGACATCTCCTGACGATCAATTTCGCAGGGAACCTGGCGGAGGGGCAGCCCTGATGCATTCGCGCCGCACCGCCCATCGTCCGCTGAGCCAGATCAACGTCGTGCCCTACATCGACGTGATGCTGGTGTTGCTGGTGATCTTCATGGTCACCGCGCCGATGATGAATCCGGGGCAGATCGATCTGCCCAGTGTGGGCAAGTCGGCGACACCTGCCGTGGCACCGCTGGAAGTGATGATCAAGAAGGATGCGACGCTGGTGTTGCGCGACCACGCGCAGGGCGGCGCCGAAAGGCCGGTGTCGCGCGATGAGTTGATCAGTTTGCTGAAACAGAAGCTGGCGAAAAATCCTGAACAGGCCGTGGTGATCTCGGCCGACAAAAAAATACGCTACGAAGAAGTCATCAATGTGATGGATATGTTGCAGCAGCAGAACGTCAGGAAAGTCGGTCTGCTCACCCGGACGAGATGAGCGGGGCACCGCGCTATCGCGACCCGAATCGGCTGGCGGCGGGCATGCTGGCGATGACGGTGCATGCCGTGTTCTTGCTGCTGTTGATGGTCGGTGTGCGTTGGCAGAACCGGGCGCCGGATAGTTTCTCGGTCGAGTTATGGCAGAGTTTGCCGCTGGATGAAGTGGTCGTCGTGGACGAATCGGCACCGGTTGCGGCGCCCAAACAGGAAGAGGTTGCCACACCCAAACAGGAAATAGTGCCTGCAGCGCCACCGCCCGTGGCGCCGCAAGCAGAGATTGAGCTGCGCGACAAGAAAGTCGTCAAGAAAACGCCGCCCCAGCCCAACGCCAGGGAATTGCGCCGCCGCAAGGAAGCGGAAGCGCAGCGCGTGCTGGAAGCGCAGGCAGAGCAACGCAGAATGGCGGAGCAGGCGCGGGTGCGGGCAGAGGTGAGCGCTGCCACAGCGGCCGAGGTGGGGCGCTACCAGGACATGATCCGCAGCAAGATCCGCCACAATATCGTGATGCCGCCGGATGTGGCGCCGAATGCCGAAGTCGTGTTCAGGGTGACGCTGTTGCCCGGCGGTTCGGTGCTCGACGCGGTACTGTTGAAAAGCAGCGGCAATCCGGTTTACGACGAGGCAACCGAGCGCGCTATTTATCTGTCGCAGCCACTACCGCTGCCGACTGATCCGCAGCTGAAAAAAGAGTTTCGAGAGCTGCGCCTGACCATCAGACCCGAGGAGAAGTGATTTATGTTGCGTTGGATAACGTTGTGTTTGCTGTGCATCGCGGGGCCGGTGCATGCCGAACTGAACATCGAGATCACCGGGGCGGGCGAACATCAAACACCGCTTGCGCTGGTGCGTTTCGCCGGCGACCCGTTGCTTGCGCAGAGCCTGCTCGAGGTGGTTGGCAACGATCTCTCGCGCACCGGTCTGTTCAAGCTGATTGATCCGGCGGGCAAACTGCCGCATACCGTGTCTGAAGTGCGGGCGGCGGAGTGGGCGGGAGTGGAAACGCTGCTGCTCGGCTCAATTCAGGAGCTGGACGGCGAGCAACTGGCGGTCAAATTCAGCCTGTTCGATGTGGTGCGCAACGCGGAACTGATGGCGCAAGTGGTGACGGCAAAGCGGGCGCATGCGCGCGCGATCGCGCACCGCATCGCGGATATGGTGTATGAGCGGCTGACCGGCAGTGCGGGCGTGTTCAGCACGCGCATCGTCTATGTCAATCGGGATCAGGGCACCTACCGGCTGGTGGTGTCGGATAGCGATGGTTATGGCGAGCAATCCCTGCTGACCTCGAAAGAGCCCATCATGTCCCCGGCCTGGTCGCCCGATGGCCGGCAGATCGCCTATGTCAGTTTTGAAAAACAGCGGGCGATGGTGTATGTGCAGGCGCTCGATTCCGCCCAGCGCCGCCTGGTCGCCGATTTTCCGGGCAGCAACAGCGCGCCGGTGTGGTCGCCGGACGGCAAGCAGTTGGCTTTGGTGCTGACGCGCGATGGCAGTTCCAACCTCTATCTGATGGGCAGCCGGGGGCAGGGGGTGCGACGCATCACCGAGGGATATGCGATCGATACGGAGCCGGCATTCACGGTGGATGGACAAAGTCTGTTGTTCACTTCGGACAGGGGCGGGAGCCCGCAGGTCTATCGTCTGTCGCTGGCCGATGAGACGGTAACGCGGCTCACTTTCGAGAGCGGCAGCGCGTTCTCACCGCGGGTGTCGCCCGATGGCAAGGGTTTCGTGTTCTCCCTGTTCAAGGATGGCGTGTTCTATATTGCCGTTCAGGACTTCGAAACCGGGCAGGCACAGATCCTGACCACGGGCGGATGGGAAAAGAAACCCAGTTTCGCACCCAACGGCAAAATGATCCTGTTTGCGACAGAAGTAATGGGCCGTGGTATATTGGCCACCGTTTCAAGCGATGGCAGAGTGAAGCAAAAGATGGTTGCCCAGCGCGGGGATATCCGCGAACCGATGTGGGGCCCGTTCCCGAAATAACGATCAAAAAGGAGCAAATGCAATGAAAAAACTGATTCTGGCTATTTTTCTGACCAACTTCCTGGTGGCCTGCGCCAGCAACAAACCCAAAGAAGAAGCTGTTGCTCCGGTGGCGAGCACCGAAACTTCCGCGCCGAGTTCACAATCTGCCGCCGATGCACAGGCTGCTGTCGATGCTCAGGCTGCCGCCGACGCAAAAGCGGCCCAACTTGCCGCCGATGAGCTGGATGCGCTGAAAAGCAAAAGTAGTGTGTATTTCCCGTTCGACGTGGATGCCGTGCAAGCGGCTGACCGCGAAACTATCCTGAAGCATGCGCAGTATCTGGCAGCGCATCCCGGGGTGAAGGTGCGCGTCGAGGGCAATGCAGATGAACGTGGCAGCAGCGAATACAACCTGGCGCTGGGCCAGCGCCGCGCCGAAAATACCAAGCGTGCCTTGGTGCTGGGCGGCGCGGAGGCAAAGCAGATCGAAACCATCAGCTATGGCGAAGAAAAACCCCGCGCATCCGGTCATGACGAAGCCTCCTGGTCGCAAAATCGTCGCGCCGACATTAACTACGGCGCACAGTAAAGATGTTGAGAACTGCCTCCTGTTTGTTGGGCGGATTGTTGTTGGCCAGCAGCCCCGCTTTTGCGGGGCTGTTTGCTGATGACGACGCGCGCAAGCAGGTTCAGCAACTTGAGCTGCGGGTCGTGCAACTGGAACGGCGACTGGCAGAGGCAGAGATTCAGAACAAACTGGCGGTGCGTTCCATCCTCGACCTGCAAATGCAGATTGATATGCAGACAACTGAAATGCGCAAGCAGCGCGGACAGTTCGAAGAATTCAGCCATGCGCTGCAAGATGCCGAAAAGCGCCAGAGGGATTTCTATACCGATCTCGATTCCCGTTTGCGTCCGCTGGAAGGCGGAACGGCGGGCGCCGCGACGCGTGCCGCGCCAAGCTCCGGCAGCAGTGATGCGGCAAGCGAAAATCGCGCATTCGAGACTGCCTACGGTTTCTATCGCGCCGAAAAATATCGGGAAGCAGCAAGTGCTTTCAGCGGGTTCCTGAAGCAATACCCGCAATCGATGCATGAAGCCAATGTTTATTACTGGATGGGTAACGCCTATTTCTTGAGCAAAGACTACGCCAATGCCGTGGCAGCCTATCGCATCCTGCTCGACAAGCATGATGATCATCCGCGTGCGCCTGACTCCATGTTGAATCTGGCTGAAAGCCAATTGTTGCTGAAGCAGAAGAGCACAGCCAAAACGACATTAAAACAATTGATCGCGCGCTTCCCCGGCAGCGATGCCTCCGGCAAAGCCAAGAAGCGGCTGGCAGCGCTCAAATAATCCGCTCTGTAGTCCATGAATCAAACCGCTGCCGATACGCTGCGCATCAGCGAAATCTTTTTTTCCCTGCAGGGCGAGACCAGCCGCGCCGGATTGCCGACCGTGTTCGTGCGCTTGACCGGATGTCCTTTGCGCTGCACTTACTGTGACACCACGTATGCCTTCACCGGCGGACAAACCATGCCTTTGCCGGAAATCATGGCGGCGGTGGCGCAGCATGCGCCGCGCTATGTGACCGTCACCGGCGGTGAGCCGCTGGCGCAAAAAAATTCCCTGCCGTTGTTGCGCGCCTTGTGTGATGCGGGCTATGCCGTCTCGCTGGAAACAGGCGGCATGCTGGACATTTCCGCGGTCGATGCGCGGGTGATGATTGTGCTCGACATCAAGACGCCCGCTTCCGGCGAGGTTGAGAAGAATCACTGGAGCAATCTGGAACAGATCAAGCCGCAGGACGAGATCAAGTTCGTGCTGTGTGATGAAGCGGATTATCAATGGGCGAAGCAGGTCTTGCACGAACACAAATTGGCCGCGCGTTGCGGCGTGCTCTTTTCTCCGGCGCAGGGACAACTTGATGCCGGGGAATTGGCAGAATGGATTTTGCGCGACCATCTGCCCGTGCGTTTCCAGTTGCAGTTGCACAAACTCCTGTGGGGCAACGAGGCGGGACGATGAAGCGGGCGGTCGTGTTGCTGTCGGGTGGCCTGGATTCGGCGACGGTGTTGGCCATGGCGCGGTCGCAGGGTTTTCAATGCCATGCCTTGAGCGTGGACTACGGCCAGCGCCACCATGCGGAACTGGCAGCAGCGCAGCGCGTCGCCAGCGTGCTGGGCGCGTACGAGCACCGGGTCATCAGCATCGACCTCACCGCTTTTGGTGGATCGGCGCTGACCGACAACCGCATCGCAGTGCCGGAGCAGGCCAGCAGCGGCATCCCGCTCACTTATGTGCCGGCGCGCAACACCATCATGTTGTCCCTGGCACTGGCCTGGGCGGAAGTGTTGCAGGCGCAGGATATTTTCATCGGCGTCAACGCGGTGGACTATTCCGGTTATCCGGATTGCCGTCCCGCCTTCATCGCCGCCTTTGAGCAGATGGCGAATCTGGCAACCAAGGCGGCCATCGAAGGAAAACCACTCAAGTTGCATGCTCCGTTGATCGATTTGAGCAAAGCCGAGATCATTCGGCAGGGCAGGCAACTGGGGGTTGATTACGCGCTGACGGTCTCGTGTTACCAGGCGGACGAGCAGGGGCGCGCCTGTGGTCGCTGCGACTCCTGCCGCCTGCGGCGCGAAGGATTTCAGTCGGCTGGAACCCCCGATCCTACAAGGTATCGGGAGGCTTGAAGGGGGTCCGCTGGTTTGACACTCCGGGCTTAATCCGTATAATGCGCGCTCTTTTTGGGGTCGGTAGCTCAGCCGGTAGAGCAGCGGACTTTTAATCCGTTGGTCGCGAGTTCGAATCTCGCCCGACCCACCA
>CAZSIO010000046.1:0-8082 GCA_964606865.1 uncultured Sideroxydans sp. | reverse complement strand
TGGGTGGTGGTCGGCAGCACACCGGAGCAGATGGAGGCGCGCGGCTTCATGCCGGTGGGGGCCGATTTCCCGGTGTTTCTGCATCCGCAGACGCACGAGGAATATGCGCTGGCGCGCACCGAGCGCAAAACCGCAGCGGGTTACAAAGGCTTCAACATCCACGCCTCGCCCGAGGTCACGCTGGAACAGGATCTGCTGCGGCGCGACTTCACCATCAATGCCATCGCCGAGGACGCCGGCGGCAAGCTCATCGATCCCTACGGCGGACAGCGCGATCTGCAAGCGGGTGTCTTGCGCCACGTGAGCGACGCCTTCGCCGAAGACCCGGTGCGCATCCTGCGCGGCGCGCGTTTCGCCGCCCGCTTCGGTTTTTCCATCGCGCCGGAGACGCTGGTGCTGATGCGTGCAATGGTGGCAAACGGCGAAGTGGATGCGCTGGTGGCCGAGCGGGTGTGGCAGGAACTGGCGCGCGGCCTGATGGAAAGCCATCCTTCGCGTTTCTTCCTCACTCTGCGCGAGTGCGGCGCGCTGAAAAAGATCCTGCCTGAAGTCGATGCCTTGTTCGGCGTGCCACAACCGGCACACCATCATCCCGAGATCGACTGCGGCATCCATGTGATGATGGTGCTGGATGACACCGCGAAACATCAGCGCGCGCTGGAAGTGCGCTTCGCCGCGCTGGGGCACGACCTCGGCAAGGCGACCACGCCGGAAGACACCCTGCCGCGCCACATTGGCCACGAACAGCGCAGCGTTGATCTGCTGAAGAAACTATGCGCGCGGCTACGCGTCCCGGGTGAATGCCGCGACCTGGCCCTGCTGGTGGCGCAATATCACAGCCACATCCACCGTGCGCGCGAGTTGCGCCCGGACACCATCGTCAAACTGTTCGATCAGTGCGACCTGTGGCGCAAACCGGAACGTTTCATCCTTATCCTGCAAACCTGCGAAGCCGATGCGCACGGCCGCACCGGACACGAAGACGATGCTTATCCGCAAGCGGATTATTTGCTGCACTGCGCAGACGCGGCGCGGTCAGTCAATGCGGGCGACATCGCGCGCGCCTGCGCCGACAAGAACCTGATCGCCGACAAGCTGCGCGAGGCGCGCATTGTTGCGGTGGAGAAAATCATCAAGGGTTCGTAGCGGCGCGCGAATCTCTCTTCCCTAAATAAGATATCGAACTACATTCATAAAGGAGCAATGGGCATGAGCAATCTGCTGCAGCAACTGAAAACAATGACCACCATCGTCGCCGACACCGGCGACATCGGGGCGATTCGACAGCACCGTCCCGAAGATGCGACCACCAATCCCTCGCTGCTGTTCAAGGCTTCATCGCTGCCCGAATATGCGCCGCTGATCGACGATGCGATTCGCCGGGCAAAAATCCAAAGCAGCGAGCGTGAACAACAACTGCATGACGCGATGGATGGATTGGCGGTGCGGGTTGGCGTGGAAGTATTAAAAAGCATTCCCGGGCGCATCTCGACCGAAGTCGATGCGCGTCTCTCGTTCGATACCGCCGCCACGCTGGCCAAGGCGCGCAAGCTGATCGGTCTCTACAACGAAGCGGGCGTGAGCAACGAGCATGTGCTGATCAAGATCGCTGCCACCTGGGAAGGCATCCGCGCCGCCGAAGTGCTGGAGCGAGAAGGCATTCACTGCAATCTCACGCTGATGTTCGGCTTCGCCCAGGCGCGCGCCTGCGCCGAGGCGGGGGCGACGCTGATCTCGCCCTTCGTCGGGCGCATTCTGGACTGGCACAAGGCGAAGCACGGCAGGGATTTTACGGCGGAAGAAGATCCCGGCGTACTGTCGGTGCGGCGCATTTATGACTATTACAAGGCGCACGGCTACCCGACCGTCGTGATGGGCGCTTCGTTCCGCAACATGGGCGAGATCGTCGCCCTCGCAGGATGCGACCGTCTCACCATCGCGCCAGCCTTGTTGAAAGAATTGGAAGCGGCGCAAGGTGTGCTTGAACGCAAGCTGATAGATAACGGCGCGACCGGGCCGCAGCCGGCACCGATGACCGAATCCGAATTCCGCTGGATGATGAACGAGGACGCGATGGCCACCGAAAAACTGGCGGAAGGGATTCGCGGATTCACCGCCGACCAGATCAAGCTCGAACACACGCTGGCGCAAAAACTGTTGTAAGCATCCGCGCGCTCGTAGCGTCTAACCGGTAACGATAAAGTTTGACGCGAGGAGAAGAGGATGGCCGGTTCGCTGCCGCATGTTAAGCACAAAGGCGCACGTGATCGACACGTGCAAGGGGCGGCGGCATGAAGCTGCATCTGCCGCAAACAGTGTATCTGGATCGCGCGCAATGCAACGATCTCGAATCCGCCGAGCAAGCCGAGTGGTGGCTGGCGGACGGCAAGGGCGGTTATGCCGGCGGCACGGTGGCCGGCACCCTCACCCGGCGCTACCACGGCTTGCTGATCGCCCCGCTGCAATCATCCCTGCAACGCCATCTCCTGTTTGCCAAAGCCGACGCCGATGTGCTGGACGGCGAGCGCGTCATTCCGCTCTACAGCAATCGCTGGCGCAGCGGCGCCATTGATCCGCGCGGCCACGCGCTGATCGAATCGTTCCATCTTGACGGAAGGATGCCGGTGTGGCGCTACCGCGTGGACGACCTGTTGATCGAGGCGCGCATCTGGATGGAACATGGCCGCCACGGCACCGATGTCGCCTGGCGTCTGCTGGAAAATCCGGGCGAACGCAAAGTGCGTTTGCGCGCGCGCCTGCTGGTCGATGTGCGCGACCACCATGCGGAGATGGATCATTGCGAACTGCCGCGCGTGGCGCAGACGCAGTGCGGATTGAATGTTGAATTGGCGGCGGGCACGACGCTGCATTTCTGCACGCACTACGGCACGGCGGAGCGCGCCGATTTCCGTGTGGAGGATTTCGATCTGCCGGTCGAGCGCGCGCGCGGCTTGCCCGCCACCGACCACCACTGGTGCGTCGGCTACCTGACTTTTCCGCTGCATCACGGCGACTGGGTCGGCTTCAATGCCAGACTCGAGGATGGCGAGCATGTGTGCTATCTCGAAAGCGATATGCAGGCGTGTCAGGCGCGCGATCTGTCCCTGCTCACCCGCACTAAAATCACCGCGCCCGAATTTGACCGCTGCCCTGTCTGGATCGACCAACTGCTGCTGGCGGCTGACAGTTTCATCATTCAGCAAAAGCTGCCGCGCAGCGAAACGCGCCATGCAGTCGTGGCGGGCTATCCGTGGTTTGGCGAGTGGGGGCGCGACAGCATGATCGCCCTGCCCGGCCTGTTGCTGGCGACGGGACGTTACGAGGAAGCGCGCAGTCTGTTGCTGGGTTATTTGCCGCTGGTCGATGGCGGCATGCTGCCGAATTATTTCCCCGGCGACGGCGAAACGCCGCAGTACAACACGGTGGATGCGGCGCTGTGGTATGTCGAGGCATGGTGCGCCTATCTGGTCGGGGTGCAGGATTTCACCTCCATCGCGCAGGCGTGGCCGGTGCTGCAGCAGATCATCGCGCATTACCGCAAAGGCACCCGCCACGGCATCGGCATGGATGCGGCGGACGGCCTGCTGCGCGCGGGAGAGCCGGGGGTGCAACTGACCTGGATGGATGCCAAGGTGGGCGACTTCGTGGTCACGCCGCGCCAGGGCAAACCGGTCGAGATTAACGCGCTCTGGTACAACGCCTTGCGCACCATGGCGCAATTTGCCGCTGTGCTGAAAGATGCAACACGGGCGCAGGAATATACGGCGATGGCGGATAAGACCCGCAGCGGATTCCAGCGCTTCATCCGTGCAGACGGGCAGGGGCTGTACGATGTGCTGGACGGCCCGAACGGCAACGACGCCGCCATTCGTCCCAATCAGATCTTCGCGGTCAGCCTGCCGTTCAGCGCGCTGGAAGCACCGGCGCAACAACAAGTGGTGGCCTGCTGCCGTGACCATCTGCTCACGCCGTACGGGTTACGTTCGCTGGCGCCCTCCGACTCCGCCTACCGTGCGCGCTACGAAGGCGATGTGTGGTCGCGCGACACCGCCTACCACCAGGGCACGGTGTGGGCGTGGCTGCTCGGACATTACGCGCTGGCGGAATTCCGCGCTACCGCTGATGCGGCGCTGGCTTTGTCGCGCCTCGATGGAATAGAGCAGCACCTGCAACACGCCGGACTGGGCACGTTGAGCGAAATCTTTGACGGCGATGCGCCGCACACGCCGCGCGGTGCACCGAGCCAGGCGTGGTCGGTGGCGTGCCTGCTGGAGGCGTACTGGAAATTGCGCCGCGCGCAAATCGAACAGGAGAAAGCATGACGCAACCTGAAAAAACCGTACAAGCCGAGCAGTCGCGCATGCGGGCGCAACGTGATGGCAGCGACAACTGGCGCCTGTGGGGGCCGTATCTGGCCGAGCGCGCGTGGGGCACGGTGCGCGAGGACTACAGCGCCGAGGGCACGGCGTGGGAACATTTCGATCACGACCAATCCCGCTCGCGCGCCTATCGCTGGAGCGAGGACGGTCTGGGCGGCCTGTGCGACGAACAACAGCGGCTGTGTTTCGCGCTGGCGCTGTGGAACGGCGCCGATCCCATCCTGAAGGAACGCGCCTTCGGCCTCACCGGCAACCAGGGCAACCACGGCGAAGATGTGAAGGAATGCTATTTCTACGTGGATGCCACGCCCAGCCACAGCTTTCTGCGCTACCGCTACAAATATCCGCAGCGCGCGTTTCCCTACGCGCAACTGGTGGCAGAAAACGCGCGCCGCACGCGCAGCGATTCGCCGTTCAGTCTGATCGACAGCGGCGCCTTTGCCGACGACCGTTACTGGGATGTCGAGGTGCGCTATGCCAAAGCCGCCAGCGGCCGGATTCATATCCGCATTCGCGTCGACAATCGCGGGCCGGAAGCGGCTACGCTGCATCTGCTGCCCACTCTGTGGTGCCGCAACACCTGGTCGTGGGGCGATGACGAAGGCGACAAACCGGGACTGAACATCGCCGCTCCGCCTCCCGGCGCGGCGTGGGCGGCGGAGGCACACGTTGCAGGGCTGGGCCATTACCACTTGTACGGGCAGCAAACCGCCGATTTGTTGTTCACCGAAAACGACAGCAACAGCAAGCGCCTGTGGGGAATGCCGAACCGCACTCCCTGGGTGAAAGACGCATTCCACCGGCGCGTGATTGAAGGCGAAACGGGCGCGGTCAATCCGGCGCAGCACGGCACAAAATTCGCCGCCTGGCATACGCTGACGGTGGCGGCGGGCGGACATGCCGAGCTGACTTTGGTGCTGGCGGAATCGGCGCTGGCTGCGCCCTTCATCGACACGGATAAAGTGTTCGCGCAACGCGAACAGGAAGCCGATGCCTACTATCGCGCGCTATTGCCGGACAGCGCTACCGACCGCGCCATCCTGCGCCAGGCGCTGGCGGGGATGATCTGGAACCAGCAGTTCTATCACTACGGGGTGGCGCGCTGGCTGGACGGCGATTTGCAACGCCCGCCCGAAGCGCACCAGCACGGGCGCAACCGGCGCTGGCGGCATTTCCATGCGGCGGATGTAATGTCGGTGCCGGACAGTTGGGAGTTTCCGTGGTTCGCCGCGTGGGATCTGGCTTTCCATGCCTTGCCGCTGGCGCTGCTCGATATTGATTTTGCCAAGCGCCAACTGGAGCTGTTGTTGCGCGAGGACATGCTGCATCCGGGCGGGCAGATTCCCGCCTACGAATGGGCGTTCGGCGATGTCAATCCGCCGGTGCACGCGATGGCGGTGCTGAATGTGTTCCGCATGGAGCGCGCGCAAAGCGGTCGCGGCGATCACGGTTTTTTGCGCCGCACCCTGCACAAGCTGCTGCTCAATTTTGCCTGGTGGCTGAACGCCAAGGACAACGACGGCCACGGTGTGTTCGAGGGCGGCTTCCTCGGCCTCGACAACATCTCGGTGTATGACCGCTCGCAGCCGCTGCCGCCCGGCTATCGTTTGAAACAGGCCGACGCCACCGGCTGGATGGCGATGTTCGCGCTCAACATGACGATGATCGCGCTGGAACTGACCACCGAGGAATCCGACTACGAAGACATCGCTTTGCAGTGCTACAACCAGTTCCTGACCATGGCCAATGTGATGGCGGGCAATGTCGACCACAGTCCCTCGCTGTGGGACGGCGCGGACGGTTTCTTCAAGGATCTGATCGTCACGCCCGACGGCGAGCGCCACCGCATCGACGTGTTCTCCATGGTCGGCATCATCCCGCTGTTCGCCTGTGAAGTGGTGGAGCCGCGCCTGCTGCAAAACGCGCCGCGTTTCGAGAAAATGCTGATGGCGCACGCGGGCGGCATGTTCGACGGGCACACCATCTGCGCCTGCCCGGCGCATACCAACGAGCGCGGCGAGCATCTGTTGTCGCTGGCCAATCACGAGATGCTGCCGCCTATCCTCAAGCGCTTGCTGAACGAGGCGGAATTCCTCTCGCCCAACGGCATCCGCAGCGTCAGCCGGATTCATGCCACGCAACGCGACTTGGGCTGGTTGCCCGCAGTAGGCAAGGCCTTAATTGACTATCTGCCGGGCGAATCGAATACCGGCCTGTTCGGCGGCAACTCCAACTGGCGCGGCCCGGTGTGGATGCCGGTCAACTATCTGCTGATCGAAACCCTGTGCAAATTCCAGCGCTACCTCGGCGACAATTTCAAGGTGACCGTGCCGTGCAGGGACAATTGCGAGATGACTTTGCAGCAGGTTGCCGACCTGCTCGCCGACCGCCTGGCCAATCTGTACCGGCGCGATGCGTCGGGGCGCATTCCCGCCTTCGCCCCGGACAGCCCGCACCAGCACGATCCGCACTGGCAAGACCTGCTGCTGTTCAACGAGTATTACCACGGCGACAGCGGACAAGGGTTGGGTGCCGCGCACCAGACCGGCTGGACCGGGCTGATCGCCAACCTGCTGCTGAATCGGAATAAGGAACGGGACATGGGCGGTCATCTTGCGGGGTGAAGTGGAAATGATGGCGTGGCCGCCGAGTAAACGGGTCAGGGCGGGGGGAAAGTTGTAAAATGCGCGCGCACAGACCTCTCGCTGGCCCGGCCCCTGCAACAGGCGCCCCCGCTTACTCGGGTTGGACAATACTCACGATAAGGACACAAGCATGAAAACTCCCGAACCCTGCACCCTGGTCTTCTTCGGTGCGGGCGGCAACTTGAGCCGCAAAAAATTGATTCCCTCGCTGTTTCATCTGGAGATGCTGCAGCGCCTGCCGCAGCATCTGGTGATCCTCGGGTGTGACATCACCGCCTACGAGCGCGAAGCCTGGCTGAAAGTGGTGAGTGACATCCTGCGCGAGCGGCATGGCAAGGATATCGACGAGGCCGCGCTGCAACGTTTTTGCGCGCGCCTGCATTATTTTGCCGTGCCGCCAAATGACGCCGCCGCCTATGCGCGGCTGCAAACCCTGCTCGACGACGACCCGAAATTTCCGCCCAACGTGGTGTATTACATGGCGGTGCGACCGGCCGATTATCCCGGCATCGTGGAGAAGCTGGGGAACATCGGATTGCTGAAACAGCAGAACGGCTGGCGCCGCGTGGTGATCGAAAAACCGTTTGGCTACGATTTGCTTTCCGCGCAGACGCTGCAGGCCAGTCTCTATCGCCATCTGGATGAGCCGCAGATCTATCGCATCGATCACTATCTCGGCAAAGGCACGGTGCAAAACATCATGGTGTTCCGCTTCGCCAACCTGCTGCTGGAACCGCTGTGGAAGAACCACTACATCGACCACGTGCAGATCACCCATTCCGAGACGCTGGGCGTGGAAAACCGCGCCGATTACTACGAAGGCGCGGGTGCGCTGCGCGACATGGTGCAGAGCCATCTGCTGCAATTGCTGGCGCTGGTGGCGATGGAGCCGCCGTTAAGCATGTCGGCCGAGCATTTGCGCGACGAAAAAGTGAAGGTGCTGAAAGCCATCCGTCCCATCACCCAGAACGCGGTGCACGCGCACGCCTTCCGCGGCCAGTATGCCAGCGGCGTGATCGACGGCCAGACCGTGCCCGGCTATCTGGAGGAGAAAAATG
>CAZSIO010000045.1:0-8120 GCA_964606865.1 uncultured Sideroxydans sp. | reverse complement strand
CCAAGTCGCGCGAGACCTCATTCTTGCTCGGAGATCGCTTATCCGAGTGCCATGATGGTCTGTCCCCTATTGTCGGAATTGGTGAACCCCTGCTCGGCCAGAATGTTGTTGGTCAGGGCGGAGATGGCCTCATGGTGCGCCGCAGTACGGTTGGGTTTTTGCCCAGTCGCTGGAACAGTTGCCCGTGTAGCGGTAGCCGGCACGGAGAACACAGCGCTGGAAGTCGAAACTTTGCCTTGTCCGGGTTTGTTCATCGCTCTCCCCCGAAAATTGCTCCTTAACTTTCCAGGAGAAAGTGCCATTCTCATTACCCCCGCACGCCACCCAATCCGCAAGCCGCTCCTCCTCCGTCACCCCATCCTTCTGCCAGTAGGCGATGTAGGGTTTGATGTCCTTTCCTGCTGAAGGGTCCCCAGTCATCCAGAAACCACCAATTCCACAGCCCACTAACGTGCAGATCAAGCACAGCACTGCCCAAAGGCGTAGCGGTTTCATTTGGCGGCTCCCAACAGAATCGAAATGGCTTTCCAGACTTCCGGCGGCAAGAGTTCCGCCATGGCAAAGGGAGTAGCAGGCGCGACAGCTACAACGCTCCATACTTCATGAGCTATCTTTTCGTGGCCTGACCTCTCTCTCCTTGTGTTCCCCTGTTCGTCATACAGGCCGCTGACCTTTCCACCTATCATGTCGTGCGTCCCACCAAACGCCTCAATGAGCCTGTCCTGCCAACTGCCTGCGGCATAAGGGATGCCAAACAGCGTGCCTTCGGCACCCTGGATGCCGCCGGTGAGGCCGGCCATTTTTTGGCCTTCGTCGGTCTTGAGCCAGTCGGCGAGGGATAGGTTATCAGCACCCGCTCGATCCCATTGCACTGCTCCGTCTTTAAGATCAAGAATCCGGTTGCCGTTCCCGTCGTCTTTGGTCACACACCGCTTGTTGTCCGCCCCGCACACCCCATCCAGATCGACCCGCGTTCCGCCGATCTTCGTGCCATCTCCACGCACACCTTCGCTTTTGCCAGAGAGGTTGCTCAAGGGGGCAGTGCCGTCGGTGATGCCTTTGAATTTCTTCGAGTCCTCAATCATGATCTGACGCATTTCATCTGCCGCCGCAGATAAAGTTTCCTTGGTGAGCGCAGTGCCGCCCATGCCGGACACTGCACCGATGAGCACGTTCATCACCCGCTCTTGCGTGGACAAGTCATTTAATTGAGTTTGAATTTCTTTTTCCTCTGCTGCAGTTGCGCTCTTGGCGCGCTCATGCAATGCGTTTCTTTGGATTTGCGCATAGTCTCCCACCGCCCTGCTCGCCTGCTGCCCGAACGTCTGCGTGATCTGCACCTGCGCATTGATTTCCTTCTGCACCTTGTCCGCATCAAAGATTTTGCCGATGCCGGTCTCGGCATCGCCGGTTCTCACCGCCTTGTTCCCGGCAATGCCGGAGATCGCCGCTTGTGTGCTGCTGCTGGCGTTGCCGCCGTCCTTGCCGAGACCGGCACCGCTGCCGCCCGGCGCCAGTTTACCGTCCAGACTGACACCCGTGCCAATATTGACGCCAAATGACTTGGCGCTGTAATTCGCCTGGTTCTGGATATCGCCGGTGGTGCTATTTGTGTGTTATTTGTGCGCTCCGCACAGAGGCCGGGCCTTCATGTATTCGCTGCTACAATCGCCGGTGTAGTAATAGCCAGATCGAATCATGCAGCGTTGGAATGCATAATCTAAACGAGTCATAAACTCTCGTTCGCTTTCTCCTGAAAGTCGCGCATTCGGATCCAACGGGTAACCGAACCCCCCGTCTTTCATTCCCCCGCACGCCACCCAATCCGCAAGCCGCTCCTCCTCCGTCACCCCATCCTTCTGCCAGTAGGCGATGTAGGGTTTGATGGATTGAAGGTATTCGGTTCGCGCCTTCCCGCTGATACCAATCTGCGTTCCGCAGCCAGTTTGAGTGAGGGTCAGGAACAGCGCCATCCAGATGGAAGGAATTGGTCTCATTTCGACGCTTCCAACAGAATCGATATTGCCTTCCACGCCTCAGGCGGCAAGAGCGTCGCTGCGGCAAACGGTGTTGCAGGCGCGATAGCTGCGCCACTCCAGACGTCATAGGCCTTGGTCTCGATTTCTGTCATCCCCCGCTGGATATTTCCCTGTTCGTCATAAAGGCCAACGGCCTGCCCGCCGATAACATCGTGCGTTCCACCAAACGCCTCAATGAGCTTGTCCTGCCAACTGCCTGCGGCATAAGGGATGCCAAACAGTGTGCCTTCGGCACCCTGGATGCCGCCGGTGAGGCCGGCCATTTTTTGGCCTTCGTCGGTCTTGAGCCAGTCGGCGAGGGATTTGCCGTCGGCGCCATCGCTATTCCACTGCACCATTCCATCG
This sequence comes from uncultured Sideroxydans sp., assembly GCA_964606865.1. Classification (GTDB taxonomy): domain Bacteria; phylum Pseudomonadota; class Gammaproteobacteria; order Burkholderiales; family Gallionellaceae; genus Sideroxyarcus. Next base: position 5,736 of record CAZSIO010000045.1, on the reverse strand, counting down.
ACAAGCTTGATGCTTCCGTCCTCATTTCTTGTACACCGCTCATTTGCCGCCCCGCACACCCCATCCAGATCGACCCGCGTTCCGCCGGTCTTGGTGGGGTCCAGATCCCATTTGCCGCCCACACTCTTGCCGGAGACGTTGGACAGCACAAAGTCTCCGTCGGTCACGCCTGCAAAGCGTTTCAAGTTCGAGTTCTCGATGGTGATCTGGCGCATTTCCTCCGCTGCGGCAGATAAGGATTCCTTGGTGAGCGCGGTGCCGCCCAGGCCCGTCACCCCACCGATCAGCACGTTGAGGACATGGGTCTCCAGACGCAGTCGGTCGACTTCGGCTTGTAGCGCTTTCTGCTTCTCGGGATCGGTTTCGGCGGCGTAGCGTTTCCGCAAGGTGCTCATCTGCTTTTCGGTGTAATCATCGACCGCGCGGCTGGCCTCCCTGCCAAAGGTTTGCGTGATCTGCACCTGCGCATTGATTTCCTTCTGCACCTTGTCCGCGTCAAAGATTTTGCCGATGCCGGTCTCGGCATCGCCGGTTCTCGCTTGCTTGTTGCCCGCGATGCCGCTGATGGCGGCTTGGGTGGTGCTCTGGGCGTTGCCGCTATCCTTGCCCAAGGACAACGGGGTCAGGTCTTGCAATATAGCATCAACCCAATTCATATCTCTTCACCCTTCTTAACCGCTCTGCTAACCGTAGCATAGTGCACCCCGAAATGATCGGCGATTGCTTGCAGGGTGTAATCGCCGGTGGCGTAGGCGGCGATCATTGCGGCCTTGGCATCTCGATGTTTGGTTTGATAGTAGTCCAGGGGCTTGGCTACGGGGCGACGTTGTGCACGCGGGATTTCTCCGATGGTGGCCTTGTCCGACATCGCCTGCATGCGTTTGAGGAACCTGTCCGAGCCGAGGAACACTTGGCCGCTGAGCTGTTCCCACACGCTCGGCAATCCGACTCCGGCCCGGACAAAGTCCATATACAGGTTGATCGCCCGACGGCGCTGCGGTGAAAATTGGCCGAGTATCCAGTCGGTCTGCAGCCATTCCGGCGCGGTCTGGGTTCCGAGCATGGCCGCATAGGAACTCCAATGCCAGTCGGCAATATCTTTCACCATCCCGGCGCGTAACGGGTTGAGCACCACATAACGTGCCAACTCCAGCAGGTACCCGTCTTTCTCCACGATGATGGCTTTGTATCGCCCTTGAAAAACATGGCCGACACGCTTGTGTGTGCGATTGAAGGTTTGCGTATAGACACCATTGAGGTGGCGCATGCCCTGCGCAAGGTTTCCCTCGATGGTTTCGACGACGATGTGGTAGTGGTTGTCCATCAAGCACCACGCATGGCAGACCCAGTTGAATCGCTTGCAGGTTTGGGCGAAGACTTCCAGCCAGACCAGACGGTCGGCATCATCAAGGAAAATGGCCTCGCGCCTGTCGCCACGCAAAGTCACGTGATAAAGCCCGCCGGCCAGTTCAAGTCTAAGGGGTCGCGCCATCAGGACAATCTAGCATGGTGAAATGCATTAATGCAAGACCTGACCCCGAATTGCGTGTGACCCCGAATTGCGCTTGGTGCGTTGGACGTTTGGACGGGGCAGGTGGCTTGTCCGAGTAATTCAGTTTGAAAATTTAATTCGAGCACGGCCCCTTTTCGACGGCCCCTTTCTCCGCGATGATTGGTGATTTATTTGGGCAGTGCTATGTCGATTAAGAAGGTTCGGTCATCTCCATTATCTTCATTGCTTAGAAAGCAATAGTTAAATCGACCAATTTTTATCACCCGATAAAGGAATGCGCCCGTATTTGAGTAAATGGCACTCTCAGCATTTTTTCCTCCGCCCTTGAAAACTTGCTGGATCAGTTCAGAGTAAACACCCGATGTCCCAAGCACGAGTTCTTGTGGCGGCTCAACCAAAGGTGCAACCGTACCAAAGGATGGGTCACCATAAATCGCCCTCTTCAGAGCATCGAGGCATGGTGCCCAATAGGCTTTTGTAACAAAAGGGGCGCGATGGTCGTCTATTTCAAGACTCCGGTTGTAAGTCTGCGTCTTTATATAAGCATTCTGGCCTACCATAAATATCCCATCCATGACCGGCACAGCGCTACACGCGATTTCCGAAAGCGGCGTCCATGCTGGTATGCTCAAAATTTCATTCCATTCCATTGTCATTCCTCACTGCGGCCACTTGAATATCTCAGACCTAACATTGCCATTATTAATGGCGTTCAATATTACAGACTTCTGCGGGCTATCTGGCTAACCTTGAACTTCTGCCTTCACTTGCTGAGTCCATGCGTCAACCTTAGATTGCGGAATAGCACTTGGATAAGTACCGCCTGGTGCACGGTATTTCGCATCGGTTATATATACAACACCTGTTTCAGGGTCAAACGTCGCATAGTCAACACCAGGCGCAGATGCCTTACCTGGCTCGACGACCCCAATGCGACCATCGTTAAGCGCCTGTTTGTAGCCATTCAACTCGCCAAGTGAGCCATTAATTTCGGAATATGGACTGCGTCCAGCATTAGCCTTAGCTAGTTCCTGTGTTGTATCCGCAACATTCGGCGTAGCACCACCCCCCGCATTCTCGATTTTCCCCAGCACCTTCCCCGTAGCCTCTTCCACCACAAGGCGCTCAGTGCCACGGGTAATGATTGACATGCCTTTGCCTGCGCCGGGGATCAGTTCAAGCGCGCTGGTCGGCAAGATGATTACTGTACCGATGGCCACACCTGCCCCCAGCCAGTAGCGGAGTGTCTCAGGGTCAGATCCACCCAGATCGACTGCCCAGCCGGTGACTACGCCTTGCGCATCAACCAGTGGTTTGAGTTGTGTTTTTTCGAGGGCCTGCCCCAGCGATGCCAATGCCTCTTTGGAATGATCTCCTGATCGGCCAAATATTCGACCGAGCACAATCTTCCCAAAGTTATCGACCTCATACTTGAGGGCAGCCGGATATCGATCAACCTGCGCTTTGCACTCCGCCGCGGTGCCATTGACACAGGCATTAAGCAGCTCGCGGTTATTGACCTTGTCCAACAATTCCAGACCAGCGATACTTTTCTCACAATCAATGTCGCACTGGCCCGCCTGTTGCAACTGTTTCAGCTTTTTTAGTTGTTCCTCATCGGCATGATTCAGCCAGTTATTCTCCGCCGCATTCCCCCCCGCCGCCGCCGCCAGGTTGATCGCTTCCGCATCGCCGCCCGTGATCGCCACCGCAATCCCCGCCATCATCCTGGCAAAGTTGACGGTGTCGGTCTTGAAGCCGGGCTGGTCGATGCTGTCGTTGCTGCGGTCGCCGCCGTAGAGTTCTGCGCTGATCTCACCCACTACCGCGCCCAGCGCCCCGCTGCTGCAATCTCCGGCTCTGGCCGCACCCGCCGCACAGCCTGCGATGGCGTGGGCGAGTTTGTGGGTGAAGGCGTCAAGGTCGCCTTGCACTTTCATGTTGCCAATCAGGTTGGCGCCCTGTGCCGCGCCGGTGTCGATGAAGGCGCTCTTGAGGCTTTGTTCCAGTTGTTGTTGCAGGTCGCCGCCGTATATGGCGTGGTTGAGGACGGTGCTGGTGCTTTGGTTGATGAGGTTTTTTTGCAGTTGTTCGGGGAAGCTGGATTGGGCGTTGACTTTTTCGATGCCGAGGCTGGTGTTCAGGCCTTGCAACACGCCTGCGGTGACCATGGCTGTCACCATCGCTTTGACGTTTTCGGACTTGCCCAGGTCGTCGAGGGTTTTGCCGATGTTGCCTTTGTTGTTGAGGAAGCTGACGGCGGCCTGGGATGCGAGGGTAGAGACGGCGGCGGTGGTGGCGGCACCTGCGGCTGCGCTGCCGGTTGCTCCGGCAACTGATGTGCCGGCACCGCTGGCAGCACCCGCCGTGAAATAGGCAACCACGACCACCACCACCGCCGCCGCTTCCGGGGTCAGGCCTTCGTGGCTGTAGTCCCAGTGTTCGGCGGCGAGTTTGACTTCGTTGTATTTGACGTTGTTCTGCTTTGCGAGTTGGGCTATCCATTCCTGGCCGGGTTGCTTGGCAAGGGTTTCGAGTTGTTGGCCGAGGGCGGCCTGGCGTTGGGCGGCTTGTTCTTCTGCCGTGGGCGGTACGGGGGGAATGAGTTTGCCTTTTTCGTCGTACTGCGCGGGTGCGACTGCCGGCTTGACTTCGGGTATATCGGTTTCGATGCCGCCTGCGGCGTTGACGGTGAGCCCTTCTCCCGCGCTGATGTTGGCGAGCTTGAGGGTTTCGGTGACTTCGCCGTGACCGCTGGCACTTTGCCACAGGGATGAGTTGTGGCTGTCGGCGACGTTGACGTAGGTGCTGTCTTTGACGGCGGCGAGGGTGACGCGTTCGGCGTTGATGTCTATTGCGCCTTGGGCTTGGAATTGGCTGGCTTCGATGCGGGTATCGCCGCCGCTACGGGTGTCGATGTCGCCTGCGCTGGCGAGGGTGGTGAGCTGTTGGGTGGTGGTTTGGTTTTCTGCGAGGTTGTTTTTGCGGCGGTCGCTGAAGCCGCCATCCATGCCGAAGCTCATGCCGTCGGTGCTGAGGGTTTCGTGGCGTGTGCTGCTGCGGGTGTCGGCGGCGGCAAGCAGCAGCAGGTCGCCTCCGGCGTCGAGGGCTATGCCGCCGGTAGCCTGTCCTGAGCCTGTCGAAGGACCCGCTTTGATGTCGGCGGCCTGCAAGATGATATCGGCACCGCTTTGCAGTTCCAGCCCTTCTCCATTCAGGGTGCTGCCGAAGTTGACCAGGCTGTTGCTGCTTTCGTCGAGGGTGTAGTGCTGTTTGGTGAAGAAGTTGGGGTTGCTGGCAATGACTGTGCTACTGCTTTGGTTGAGGGTGTCCTGCCCGGCCAGCAGGGCGATGGTGTTGGCGGCGGCGAGGGTGACTGCGCCTGTCTTGGCGGCAAGGTCTGCGCCTTGGGCGACAAGGTTGCCGCCAGCCATGATGGTGAGCTTGCCGCTGTTGGTGCCAAGGCTGCTGCGGTTTTCGCTTTGGTTGCTGCCGTCGGTGCGGGCTTTGCTGGTTGTTTCGGGGCCTATGTCGGTGATGTTAAAACCATCGATTTGCAGGCCGGTGGTGGTTTCGTGGCTGTAGTGGTCCGAGCCGTAGGTGTCGGTGGCGGCGGCGATGTTGACGTTGCCCATGGCGGCGACGCTGATGTCGTGCTCGGCCGATACGTTGCTGCCGGTGATGTTGATATCGCGGCCAGAGGTGATGTTGACGCTGTCGCCGGTGAGGGTGCTGCCGAGGGTGTCGGTGCGGTCGATGAAGTGTTGCGGCGGCCGGTGCGGCAGCCAAGCCTGCGTGTAGGCTTGGGCCACCTGCGAGAAGGTGAGGCAGAAGATCAGCAGGTGGGATATGAAGCGGCGCAACAAAGGATTTGTCCGAGTGATTTTGTTTGTGGATTTGTTGTGAACCCGACCCAGATGATTGCGGGAAAATATTAGGAACGAATCTCCCGCCCCCAAAAAAATTTTCCCGTGTGAAGTGACATTGGTACCGGAGTCGATTTCATTTTCAGTCAAGCCAGCCTCGCACCAAAACAATTCGACTCCGGTACCAATGTCGCTAACTTAAGCACGCTGCAATATGCAGCTGTCGTTGTGCCGTAAGCCGCGCACGCAATATTTGGCGCGGTTCAGTGAGCAATTGAAACGGCTTCAGTCTTCGCTTCAAAGCCCTTGGTTCAACCCGCCCTGGTCTGTGCGGTAGCTTCATTTGTGCAATGCCAG
>CAZSIO010000044.1:0-8307 GCA_964606865.1 uncultured Sideroxydans sp. | reverse complement strand
GCCAGCCAGCGCCATACCGCCACTGACGCGTTCGATCCCGGACAGGTCATTTGCGGAAAATACCTTTGTAAAACCGTTCGTTAGCAATAGGGTCCGCACAGCGTCCGCCTGATCGTAGCCATGCTCCAGCAGCAGCCAGCCAGCGGTATCGAGGTGAGCGCCCGCTCCGGCGATGATGCGGCGGATGCCGTCCAATCCGTCCGCGCCGGAAGCCAAAGCAGCGCGCGGTTCGAAACGCAGATCGCCCCGCGCCAGATGTTCGTCATTGGCGGCAATGTAAGGCGGATTGGACACGATCAGGTCAAAGCGTTCAGCGGCGAGCGCAGCGAACCAGTCGCTGTGCTTGAAACAAAGATTGCCCACCCCCAGTCGCTCACCGTTCTGCCGGGCAATTTCCAGCGCCTCGGCGGAAGCATCGACCGCCATGACCTGACTATCGGCACGCGCATGCGCGATGGACAGGGCAATGGCGCCGCTGCCGGTGCCGAGATCCAGCACCCGCCCCTGCGGCGGGAGGTGCGCCAACGCCAACTCGACCAGCAGTTCCGTTTCCGGCCGCGGGATTAACGTGGCAGGCGTGACTTTAAAAGTCAGCCCGAAAAACTCGCGCTCACCCAGGATGTAGGCGATGGGCTCGCCCCCCAAACGACGTTGCAACAATTTGGCATAAGCCGCCTGCCGTTCGGCATCCGGCACCTGCTCCGGGTGCGCGAGCAACCACGCGCGGTTGACCCCCAGCGCATGCTGCAGCAGGGATTGCGCCTCGCTGCGCGCATCCTGTGCAGTCAGTGACAAGGTGTTTTGCAGTGCACTGCCATCCTGTGCCAGCACCTCGCGGATGCTTCGCATCAATTCGTTTCCGCCATCGCGGCCAGTTGTTGTGCCTGATGTTCGGCCATCAGCGCGCCGGTGAGTTCGCCGATGTCGCCGTCCATGATCTGTTCCATCTTGTACAGGGTGAGATTGATGCGGTGGTCGGTGACGCGACCCTGCGGGAAGTTGTAGGTGCGGATGCGCTCGGAACGGTCGCCGCTGCCGACCAGCGATTTGCGTTCGGCGGCAATCTTGCTGTGCGCGGCCTGCTCTTCCCTGGCCTTGATGCGTGCCGCCAGCACACGCAGGGCCTGCGCCTTGTTCTGGTGTTGCGAGCGCCCGTCCTGGCATTCGACCACGGTGCCAGTGGGCAGGTGGGTGATGCGCACGGCGGAGTCGGTCTTGTTGATGTGCTGGCCGCCGGCACCGGAGGCGCGGAAGGTGTCAATACGCAGGTCGGCGGAATTCAGCTCGACTTCGCCCACTTCATCGGCTTCCGGCAGGATGGCGACGGTACAGGCGGAGGTGTGGATGCGCCCCTGCGTTTCGGTGGCGGGCACGCGCTGCACGCGGTGCGCGCCGGATTCGAATTTCAGCACCGAGTACGCGCCCTGTCCGATGATGCGCGCGATGACTTCCTTGTAGCCGCCCATCTCGCCCGGACTCTCGGAGATGATCTCGACCTGCCAGCGGCGGCGCTCGGCGAAGCGCAGATACATGCGGAACAGATCGCCCGCGAACAGTGCCGCCTCGTCGCCGCCGGTGCCGGCGCGCACTTCGAGGAACACATTGCGCTCGTCATTGGAATCTTTCGGCAGCAGTTGCAATTCCAGGTCACGATCAATCCGGGCCAGGCGCTGCTCGCCCTGCTCGATCTCGGCTTCGGCGAATTCCTTCATCTCCGGGTCTTGCGCCATCTCGCGCGCCGTATCCAGATCGGCCAGACAGGTCTGGTAGGCGTGATACAGGGTGACCACCGGTTCCAGTTCCGCGCGCTCGCGGTTGAGCCGGCGAAACGCGTCCATGTCGCGGGTGGCTTCTTCGCTGCTCAATAGTTGATCGACTTCGTGCAGACGTTCGCCCAGTTGGGCGAGGCGGGCGGCGATGTTGGATTTCATTCTTCGCTGTTGAAGTGATACAGACGATGGATCACCTCGAGGAAGTGTTCGCGTTCTTCACCGTTAACCTGATTCAGCGCGTGGGTCGGCGCGTGCAGAAATTTATTGGTCAGGCTGTTGCTCATCATGTCCAGCACCTTTTCCGGATCTTCGCCCCTGGCCAGCAGACGGACGGCTTTCACCAGTTCATGGCGGCGGTTGCGCTCGGCCTGATCGCGCAGGGCGCGGATGGTCGGCACCACTTCGCGCGATTCCATCCAGTGCACGAAATCGGACACGCCGGATTCGATGATGACTTCCGCTTCCTTGACCGCGCCCTGGCGCGCATCGAGGCCGTCCTTCACCACTTCCGCGATATCGTCCAGGGTGTAGAGGAACACGTCATCCAACTCGGCGACTTCTGCTTCCACGTCGCGCGGCACGGCCAGATCGACAATGAACAAGGGCCGGTGTTTGCGCTGTTTCAAGGCGCGCTCAACCATGCCCTTGCCCAGGATGGGCAACTGGCTGGCAGTGCAGGTAACGATGATGTCGTGCCGTGCCAACTGCTCCGGCAGATCGGTCAGGGTAATGGCGTGGCCGTTGATCCGCCGCGCCAGCGTCTGCGCGCGCTCCAGCGTGCGATTGGCAACGGTGATGAGTTGGGGCGAGCGGGCCGCGAAGTGCACCGCGTTCAGCTCGATCATTTCGCCCGCGCCGATGAACAGGATTTTTTGCTCGGCAATGCTTGGAAAAATGCGTTCGGCCAGGCGGACGGCGGCGGCGGCCATGGACACCAGATTGGCGCCGATCTCGGTCTGGGTGCGCACATCCTTGGCCACCGAGAAGGTGCGCTGGAACAGTTTGTGCAGCAGGAAACCCAGCGTGCCCGCCTGTTCGGCCTGACGCACCGCCAGCTTCATCTGCCCCAGGATCTGCGGTTCGCCCAGCACCATCGAGTCCAGTCCGCTGGCGACACGGAACGCATGCTTGACCGCCTGTTCCTGCGGCAGCCGATAAAGATAAGGCTCGATCTCGGTGACCGGCAGATGATGATAGGAGGCCAGCCAGCCTACCGCCTGCGCCGGCGTGCGGGTGTTGCAATAGATCTCGGTGCGATTACAGGTGGAAAGGATGGTTGCTTCTTTGGCCGCCCCGTTGTCCACCAGATCACGCAGCGCGACATCCATCGCTTCCGCGTTGAACGCGATCTGCTCGCGCACGGCGAGCGGGGCGGTCTGGTGATTGATGCCAAAGGTCAATAACTGCATGGGAATCCGCTGTCCGCGAGAATCGGGGGCGGAATTATAGGGGCTGGAGCGGCTTTCTGCCAGCCGCCCCGGCACCCTCTCTTGCTATTTGCCCGAACCAAGCTGCGCCAGTGCCGCCACCGCATCGGCACGCAGGGTGCTGTCCGGGTATTGCTTGATGAATCGCGCGAAGGCAAGCTGCGCATCCTCAGTCTTGCCCTCATCCGCCAGCGCGACGGCGGCGCCAAATGCCGCCAGTTCGGCCTCGTCGATGGTTACCGGCTTGGCTTCGCCCTTCCAATAGACATCGTCTGCATCCGCCAGCGAGCCGCGCACGCCACCGGCGGCGGTCGTTGTCGTCAATTTTTTCTTGGGTGTCAGCAACTCGATTTTCTTGCGCAGGCGCTCCCATAAGGAAAGTTCCTGATCCGCCGCCTGCACCGGACTGGCGAGGGCAATTCCAAACGCCACCAACAACGCGATTACTCTTTTCATCATCATCTCCTTGTTAAATCCGGGCCATCCGACTCACAGCGCATTCAAGAGTTCCTGCGCCAGCGCGCGATATTGCTTTTGCACGGCGGGATCGAGTTTTTTTGCTTTCAAAAAAGCCGATTTTGCGCTCTTGTTATGCCCCAGCCGCTTGTACGCGCGCGCCAGATTGATCTGAATCAGCGCGTCTTTCGGGCTGGCCTGGGCGGCGGCACGGTAGGCATTCACCGCTTCCTGATATTTGCTTTCAATCATCAGAAGGTTGCCGCGATTGTTCAGGGCTGCCGCATTCTTTGCGTCAAGGCCAAGCACTTTGTCGAAGTATTTCATCGCCTCGTTGCGGTCGCCGATCCTGGCCAGGATGATTCCGGCCTGCAGATTCGCGTCGATGTCGTTCGGCTTTTCCTTTAGGATATCCAGATAGTGCCGTGTCTGGATCTGCGAGCTGATCTTCAACACCGAAACACTGTCGCCCGGGTATTTCTTCTCGATCACGGCACGGGTCAGGCCGCTCGCTTTCCAGTCGGAAGACGGCAGGCTGGCGGGTTTGAAATTTTCCCACGCGCTATGGATATCCAGCACGCTCAAGCCGTTGTCCTTGTACTTGTAATAGGTTTCGCTGCCTTTTTCCCATGCCTTGATGAATGAATTGCCAACCAGCGTGGTTTCCACCGGGATCCACAGCATTCCCTCGTGAATCACGTACAGATTGTTCATGGTGTAGCCGTCGCCGTCGGCCGTGATACCGGTGTTGAACATCATCAGCATGTGCCCGGGCACTTCCAGCACACGGGTGGCGATACCCATGCTTTCCAGACCGGACGAATACACCGCCACCAGGTCGTCGCAATCGCCCGATTTGCGTTCCAGCGTCTCGCGCGGAAATTGCAGATAATCCACGGTATGCGTCTGGCCCGAGGTGATCTGGTAGGGATTGCTCGGATCCTGGATATAGGTCAGACCGAACACGCCCAGCGCATCGAACAGTGCCGCAGCCAGTTGTGCCTCGTCCTTGGTTTCCTTGTATTCGCCAACGATCGCGCGCGCCAGATTGAGCACCGGCTCGTCCTTGGGGGTGACGAAAACCGAGAACCGCTCGCGCTCGTCCCAGGTCAGACGGTGCTTGTCATACACGTTGACCGTGGCATTGCGGCTGTAAGTCTCGCGCTTGCCATTATCGAAATAGCTGGCCTCGATCAGTGCCTGCACCGCGCTATCTTCGGTCATGGTCAGGATGCTGTTGTTGAACACCGCTTTCAGCGGCAACTCCTCGCTTTCCCCGGGCAACAGGCGGGACACCTTGCCCTCGGTGGCAAAATCCATGAAATTCTTCAGCACGAAGCTGACCCGGATCTTGTCCATTCTTTTGTCGGTGTTGTTGGTCAGGCGGATCAGCCCGACGCCGTCACGCTCGTATTGCTTGTAGGAGTTGGAAAACACATCTTTCAAGCTCACCACCTCGATCTCCAGCGGCGGGCGGTTGAACACCTCGGTCTGTGTCTCGACCGCGATTTTTTCCGATTCGGTGTCATCCCGGCTCAGCACGCTGACGTAGAAGGTGTAAGCGGTCTCCGGGGTCAACCCGTCGCGGGTGAAGGCGGGTTCGCTCACCTCGCCGACCTTGACCAGGTTTTCGCCTTCTTTTTGATAGATGCGATACGCGGCAAAGTATTTCGGGTCGGCCGCCTCCCAGCTCAAACGGGCTTGCCACGGGTTGGTTTCGACTTGCACCGCCGCCAGCGCGGGCGGCACATATTTGTCCGGCACCGCGCTCACGGCATCACTGCTGGCCCCTTCAAACCCGCCATCGGACAGCGCCGCCACACGGTAAAAATAGAGGCTGCCGGGGGTCAAATCGGTATCGCTGTAGGTATTGCTTGCGCTGGTGGCAATCCGCACATAACCGCCGTCCCCGCGGGCGGAACGATAAATACGGTACGACTTGACGTAGGCGGCGGGCGCTGGCGCCCATTGCAAGTCGATCGCGTGCACACTCTTTTGCGCCAAAAATTTTTGCGGTGCCTGCGGCTTGTACAGCACCGCTATTGCCTCCACCCGCCTGCCCGCATGGTCGGCCACAAACAGGGTGCTACCGCCGCCGGCCAGCGCGACCGGATCGCCAAGGCTCGCCGTACCGGTCGCCTTGGCACCAAACACACGCAGCAACTTGCCCGCGTGATCGAACGCCTTGACCCGGTTGCCGTCCAGCACCAGCACCTCATCCGCAGTCACTGCCATATCCAGCGGCTTGCCGAACTCGCTGCCTTCTTTCAACTTGCCGAACTCGTGCAGCAGCTCGCCACCGGCGGAGAACACGCTGACGCTGCCGCGCCCCGCATCCAGCACGAATAGCTTGTCCCCGGGATCCAGACCCAGCGCCACCGGATTCTCAAACCGGGTCGCCGCCCCGCCCAATTTATTCAGAAACACGCCGTCTTCGCGGAACACCTGCACCGAACGATTACCCCGATCCGCCACAAAGATCAGCCCGCTGCGCGCCACCGCGACAGCGCTCGGATTGCCAAACTGGCCCGCACCGGTGCCGCCGCTGCCGACACCGAGCAATTCATTGCCCGCAGCATCGAGTTTGAGCACCCGCTTTTTACTCTTGTCCGCGACCCAGATAGCGCCCGCCTCATCCAGCGCCAGCGCGACCGGCTGTACCGCTTTCAGCTTGAATTCGCCGACCACCTTGTTGTCCTGCAACTTCAGCAGGTGGCCGCCATCCTGGCTATCGCTGCCGATGGCATACAGCGCCCCTTTGCCGTCGCCTGCCAGACGCAGCGCATCCAGCTCAATGCCGCCCAGCCACTTCACCGATGCCCGGCCGGCACCGCGCGGCAGGGGTTCGATGCGTTCTCCGGCAACGGTCTGAAATACATTGATCAGTGCTTTGCCCGCATCGCCGACGAACACCTGCTGACCGGCGGCGCTGGCCAGACCGGCGATCTTTTTGGTCTGCGACTTCCCTTCGCCACGGGAACCAAACTGGTAAACCAGCTGGCCGGCAAAATCGAATTTGAGGATGGACTGGCTACGCTCGTCCGCGACGTACACCCCGTCCTCGGCCAGCGTCAGCGCGCCCGGCCGGTCGATCCCGGCGAGCGCCCGCAAATAGCGGCCGTTCGCGTCATACACCTTGACCAGATTGTCGCCGTCATCCAGCACATACAGGCGCCCCGCCGCATCCAGCGCAATATCGGCCGCCTTTTTCAGTTGGTAGGGCAATGTCTTGTCGTCTTGCGCCCGCGCCTCGGCGCTTAATTCGAGGGTATGCAAAAACACCCCGTTGACCCCGAACAGTTGAATCCGCCGGTTGCCTGTATCCGCGACATAAACCACCCCTTCGTGCACCGCGATGCCGCGCGGCGATTGCAGCTCCTGCCCGTCTCCCGCGCCAAAAAATCCCCGCGCGCCGGCGCCAAAGCGCCCCAGAAACTGGCCATCCTTCAATCCGTACAGCAGCACCTGTTCGGTTCCGCTGTCCACCACATACAGCATATCGTCCGCGCTCGCCGCAGCCTCCGGACGTTTCAGCAATTGCGTTTTGCCTTCTTTGGCGGCCAGGGTATAGGCCACTTTGCCATCCGGCTGCAGCGCTTCCACCGTGCCGCCGTCGCGGACGACAAACAGATAGCCGCCGCCCGCGCCCAGCAGCCGGTCGAGTTTGGCCACCCCGATTTCATGTTTGAAATCCGCCTTGATGAAACCGTTGCTTTTGCCGCCCGGCACGTCCGCCGCAAACGCGGCGGAGCAGATCAGACCCATCAAAAAAATAGCCAGTAACTTGCGCATCACTCTCCGTCCATCCCTGTTGGTTAAACCGTGCGGCTATTGCCGCCTCTTTTGCGGTGGCCGCCGCTTTCCCGACCTCTTATTATTTTTCCGTGCGGTTGAACACGCCATCCCAATCCGCCGGCGGCGGATTGGCGGCAAAATAAGTGCAGCGCTCGATATACAGGCGGCACGGCATGTCGTGCGGCAACTCTGCCGCCAGACCGGCAAAGTCGCTTTGCGCGCCAAGCCAGTCGCGCTGCCGGTATTTTGCCAAAGCCGCGTGAAATGCGTCCACCTGTGCCGCGCTCAAGGCTGCCGGCCCCACTTGGGGTTCGTAGATTGTAACGGGTAACTGCTTGCCGATAACCCGGATTTTGTCCATCTCGCGGTAGCGGCAGGCTTGCGCGGCCAGATTCACGGTGCTCTCGCCCACCAGCCAGGTGATGCCATAGTATTTGGCCGTGGATTCCAGGCGCGAGGCCAAGTTCACCGTGTCGCCGATGACCGTATATTCCATTTTCTTGCCGGCAAAGCCCACATTGCCCGCCACCACTTCGCCCGAGTTGAGTCCGCCCCGGATGGAAAATCCCTCCAGTCCGGCACTGGCCCAATGGTCCTGTAACGCCGCGAGGCGGTCCGCCATCGCCGCCACGCAGCGCAGCGCCCGCTCGGCGTGGTCCGGCTGGCTGAGCGGCGCGCCCCAGTAAGCCATGATCGCATCGCCGATGAATTTGTCGATGGTGCCGTCGTGCTGCTCGATCACCTGCACCATGGCGCCCAGATATTCGTTCAGGCGCGCCACCACCACCTGCGGCGGATGCGCCTCGCTGAAGGTGGTGAATCCTTTGATGTCGGTGAACAGCACCGTCACCTCCTTG
>CAZSIO010000043.1:0-8316 GCA_964606865.1 uncultured Sideroxydans sp. | reverse complement strand
AAAATTTATGGCAGCCGAAGGCAACGGCCCGGTCAACGCGCTTTCGAGTGCCTTGCGCAGTGCGCTGGCCGAGGCCTATCCGGTGCTGAAGAACGTTTGCCTGATCGACTACAAAGTGCGCATCCTGGATAGCGCGAGCGGCACGTCCGCCCGGGTGCGCGTCCTGATCACCTTCCAGGGCGGCGGCCATGTCTGGACGACCGTTGGCGCCAGCAGCAACATCATCGATGCCAGCTGGCATGCGCTAGCGGAAAGTCTGGAATATGCCCTGCTGAAATTGTCCGGAACGCCGGCGCCAGCCGCTTGAGCCTTGGTGGAAATACCACTCACTGTGGCATAATCGCCAGCCCCGCGAAGGTGGAAAAACAATGAACGCTCAAACGCTTTACGACAAACTCTGGAACAGCCATCTGGTTCGCACCGAACCCGATGGAACGGCCTTGCTCTACATCGACCGCCATCTGGTGCACGAGGTGACCAGCCCGCAGGCCTTTGAAGGCATGCGCATGGCGCAGCGCAAACCGTGGCGCACCAGCTCCATGCTGGCGGTGCCTGACCATAACGTGCCGACGACCCATCGCAGCGGCGGCATCACTGATCCCATCTCGCGCCTGCAGGTGGAGACGCTGGATGCGAACTGTGCCGAACTGGGCATCACCGAATTCAAGATGAACGACATGCGCCAAGGTGTGGTGCACGTGATCGGACCCGAGCAAGGTGCGACCTTGCCCGGCATGACGGTGGTGTGCGGCGATTCGCATACCAGCACGCACGGCGCGTTTGGCGCTTTGGCGCACGGCATCGGCACCTCCGAGGTCGAGCACGTGATGGCGACGCAATGTCTGGTGGCGAAGAAATCCAAAGCCATGCAGGTCAGGGTCGAGGGAAAACTGGGGCAGGGCGTGACCGCCAAGGACATCGCGCTGGCGATCATCGGCAAGATCGGCACGGCGGGCGGCACCGGCTACGCCATCGAATTCGGCGGCGACACCGTGCGCGGCTTGAGCATGGAAGGGCGCATGACCCTGTGCAACATGGCGATCGAGGCGGGCGCGCGCGCCGGCATGGTGGCGGCGGATGAAACGACGTTCGCTTACATCAAGGGGCGTCCATTCGCGCCGCAGGGCGAGCAATGGAACAAGGCGGTGACTTCCTGGCGCACGCTGCACAGCGACGCGGGGGCGAAGTTCGACGCGGTGGTCGAGCTTGATGCCTCACAGATCAAGCCGCAAGTGACCTGGGGAACCTCGCCGGAAATGGTGGTGGCGGTGGATGGGCGGGTGCCGGACCCGGCAGCGATGAGCGATACGGGGAAGCGCGAAGGTGCGCAGCGCGCTCTGCAATATATGGGTCTGCAGGCGAACACGCCGGTCACGGAAATAAAGGTCGACAAGGTGTTCATCGGTTCCTGCACTAATGGCCGCATCGAAGACATGCGCGCCGCCGCGGCGGTTGCTCGGGGCAAGAAGGTCGCGCCGAATGTGAAGCTGGCGCTGGTGGTGCCGGGTTCGGGTCTGGTCAAGGCGCAGGCCGAACAAGAGGGATTGGATAAAATTTTCATCGCGGCGGGTTTCGAGTGGCGCGATCCCGGTTGCTCGATGTGTCTGGCGATGAACGATGATCGCCTGGAGCCGGGCGAGCGTTGCGCTTCGACGTCCAACCGCAACTTTGAGGGGCGGCAGGGGCAGGGCGGACGCACCCATCTGGTCAGCCCGGCGATGGCGGCGGCGGCGGCGATCGCGGGGCATTTTGTCGATGTGAGCAAACTGTAGGGGGACGATGATGAGAATCACTGCTTTATTGTTGGCGATAGGGATGCTGGTTGGTTGCAGCACCATGAAAGGCCTGGGCGAAGATATTCAAAAGGGCGGACAGGCGATCGAGAAGGCGGCAACGAAATAACCATGCAAAAATTTGAAAAATTGACCGGCCTGGTGGTGCCGCTGGATCGCGCCAATGTGGATACCGATGCGATTATTCCCAAGCAGTTCCTCAAGTCGATCAAGCGCTCCGGCTTCGGCCCTTACGCCTTTGACGAGTGGCGCTATCTGGATCACGGCGAGCCGGGGATGGATTGCAACCAGCGCCCGCTGAATCCCGATTTTGTGCTGAACCAGGCGCGCTATCAGGGCGCGCAGATTCTGCTGGCGCGCGAGAACTTCGGCTGCGGTTCGTCGCGCGAGCATGCGCCGTGGGCGCTGGCCGATTACGGTTTCCGCGTCATCATCGCGCCAAGTTTTGCCGACATCTTCTTCAACAACTGCTTCAAGAACGGCCTGTTGCCGATCAAGTTGGCGGCGGCGCAGGTCGATGCGCTGTTCAAGGCGGTCGAGGTACAGCCCGGGTTTGCATTGACGGTCGATCTGGAACAGCAGCGTCTCACCATGCCTGACGGCTCGGTGATCAAGTTTGATGTCGATGAATTCCGCAAGCACTGTCTATTGAACGGACTGGATGATATCGGCCTGACTTTGCAGCACCAGGATGAGATCAAGGTGTTCGAGGCAAAACATCGCGCGGCACAGCCGTGGTTGTTCGCCTGAAATACATTCATCCGCAAATTACACAGATTCACGCAGATTGAACTGAAGATTTAATCTGTGAAATCTGCGTAATCTGTGGAAAATGATTTTGACTTTTAAGGACGGAAGCATAAATGAAGATCGCAGTTTTGCCGGGTGACGGCATTGGGCCGGAAATCGTCGCGCAGGCGGTAAAAGTATTGGAGGCGTTGCGCAGTGATGGTCTGAAGGTCGAGATGGAATATGCGCACATTGGTGGTGCCGGCTATGACGTGGCGGGTGATCCTTTCCCGCCGGCCACCGAAAAACTATCGAAGGAGTCCGATGCGGTGTTGCTGGGTGCGGTGGGCGGCTATCAGTACGACACGCTGCCGCGTCCCATGCGCCCGGAGCAGGGATTGTTGCGCATCCGCAAGGGACTGGGATTGTTCGCCAATCTGCGTCCGGCGATGGTCTATCCGGAACTGGTGAATGCCTCGACCTTGCGCGCGGAAGTCGTGTCCGGTCTTGACATCATGATCGTGCGCGAACTGACCGGCGACATCTACTTCGGCCAGCCGCGCGGCATCCGCACTTTGGAAAACGGCGAGCGCCAGGGTTTCGATACCATGCACTACAGCGAATCGGAAGTGCGCCGGGTGGCGCATGTGAGCTACCGGATCGCGATGAAGCGCGGCAAAAAACTGTGTTCGGTGGACAAGGCCAACGTGCTCGACACCAGCATGTTCTGGCGCGAGATCGTGAGCGAAGTGGCCAAGGAATATCCGCAGGTTGCGACCTCGCACATGTACGTCGATAACGCGGCGATGCAACTGGTGCGCGCGCCCAAACAGTTCGACGTGATCCTCACCGGGAATATCTTCGGCGACATCCTGTCGGATGAGGCATCGATGTTGACCGGTTCCATCGGCATGTTGCCGTCCGCATCGCTGGATTCAAACAACAAAGGATTGTACGAGCCTTGCCACGGCTCCGCCCCCGACATCGCGGGCAAGGATGTGGCCAATCCGCTGGCGACGATTCTGTCGGTGGCGATGATGATGCAGTACACGTTTGAGCGTCCGGACATCGCGCAACGCATCGAGGGTGCGGTGCGCAAAGTGTTGCAGCAAGGCGTTCGCACCGGCGATATCTATGAGGCGGGCATGCAAAAAGTTGGCTGCGCCGCGATGGGCGATGCGGTGGTCGCTGCGCTTTAAATTTCAAGGATTGCTATGAAAGTCGGTTTGATCGGTTGGCGCGGGATGGTGGGCTCGGTGCTCATGCAGCGCATGCGCGAAGAAAAGGATTTCGATCTGTTCGAGGCGGTGTTCTTCACCACTTCCAATGTCGGCGGCGAAGCGCCGGCCGAGGCGCGCGGCGCATTGCTCAAGAATGCGCATGACCTGAATGAACTCAAGGCGCTGGATGCCATCATCTCCTGCCAGGGCGGCGATTACACCACTGAGATATTTCCCCAGTTGCGTGCCGCAGGCTGGCAAGGTTACTGGATCGATGCGGCTTCCACGCTGCGCATGGAAAAAGATGCGGTCATCATCCTTGATCCGGTCAACCTCGACCTGATCAAAAAATCGCTGGCGAACGGCGGCAAAAATTTCATCGGCGGTAATTGCACCAACAGCATCCTGTTGATGGGATTGGGCGGCTTGTTCCATGCCGGGCTGGTGGAATGGGTGTCGTCCATGACGTATCAAGCGGCCAGCGGCGCGGGCGCGCAAAACATGCGCGAGCTGTTGCAGCAGATGGGCGTGGCGCATGCGTCGGTGGCCGACCTGCTGGCCGATCCCCAATCGCCGATTCTGGAAATCGACCGGCGTCTGACGGAGACGTTGCGCTCGGGCGAGATGCCGACTGCAAACTTTGGGGCAGCGTTGGCGGGCAGTCTGATTCCGTGGATCGACAAACAGCTCGACAATGGCCAGTCGAAAGAGGAATGGAAGGGGTGTGCCGAAGTCAACAAGATTCTTGGCACGGAACACGTCATTCCGGTGGACGGCCTGTGCGTGCGCATCGGCGCGATGCGTTGCCATAGTCTGGCGTTGACGCTCAAGCTTAAACGCGATTTGCCTTTGGCGGAGATCGAAGGGTTGATTCGCCACAGCAACCCATGGGTCAAATTTGTCCCGAACCAGCGCGAATTGACCGTGCGCGAACTGAATCCAATCGCGGTGGCCGGCAAACTGGACATCGCTGTTGGCCGTGTGCGGAAGATGGAGATGGGCGCGGAATACGTCAGTGCATTTGTTTGCGGTGACCAATTACTATGGGGCGCGGCCGAGCCGTTGCGCCGCATGTTGCGCATTTTGCTGAACCAGTAACGCAGGCAAAAAAGTGGTTGCTTACCGCTGGTTAGTGCCGGAACCTAGAGGGTGCATGAGCTTGCATCACTAACCCTCTGATGTTAGTCTGAATATTGTCAGGGAAAGATAAAGGGTGGCAGCGTGCTAAAAATGATCTTGAAAACGTCAGGCTTGATGGCCTGTCTGCTGGCAGCCGGCATTGCAAATGCGACAGGGCTGGGTGGAATTTCGGTTTCTTCCAACCTGGGGCAACCGTTACGCGCCGAGATTGAGCTGGTCTCGGTGGACAAGGCTGACCGTTCCAGTATTGCGGCCAAACTGGCGGTGGCGGATGCCTTCAAGCGTGCCGGGCTCGAGTATCCCTACGCGCTGCCCCGACTCAAGTTCGACATCGTTGCGCGGGATACCGATCAACCCCGTATCCGCATCACTTCAACACAACCCATCAATGAGCCCTTTGTAACCCTGCTGGTCGAGGTGGTTTGGTCGTCCGGAAAATTACTGCGCGAATACACCTTCCTGCTCGACCCGGTCGGTTTTGACGTTCCCGCGCAACCCGCTGCAGTGGTCAGCCCTGTTGCGCCAGTTGTACCTGCGGTGGCGGCGGTCGTTCCGCCGCAACAAATGGCCGAACCCGCCATGCCCGTTATGCCCAATGCAACAGAGGCTGCAGCGGAATCCGTGCCCGCCGTTTCTGCTGCAGAAGGCGAAGCAAATTCTGAAAAACAGGAAGCAGAGATACCTGTTCAGGCTAGCGTAGAGAAGGTGGAACCCTCGCCCGCAGAGTCTGTGGCGGTTCGGGAGGATGTGTTAAGCAAGGAAGAGTCGATCCCCTTGGCGGAAACGCCCGGCGCACCTATCGCCGTTGTGCGCGGTGATACGTTAAGCAAGATCGCGCTGAAAACAAAACCGGCGGACGTTAGTCTGGAACGCATGCTGCTTGCACTGTACCGTGCCAATACGGGCGCATTCATGGGTAAAAACATGAATCGCTTGCAGGCCGGCAAAGTGATTCGGCTGCCGGATGCGGCAGAGATTGAAGCAATCGACCAGAAAGAGGCGGTGCAAGCCTATCGCGCCCAGGTGACAGACTGGAATGCCTACCGCCAGCAGTTGGCTGCCGCGCGTGGGCAGGCCGGTGAACAAGCGGCGCAGCAATCCGCATCCGGCAAAGTGACTGCTTCCGTCGCGGAGACCGCGCCTGCAGTAAAAGAAACGGCGAAAGAGGTCTTGAAACTCTCCAAGGGAGAGGTGCCGGGAGATAAGGCGGTCGGCGGGAAATCGAGCAGCAAGGAAGAAGATGCAATTGCCCGCGAAAAGTCGTTACAGGACGCGCAGGAACGTACTGCCTTGCTGGAAAAGAACGTCAAGGATTTGCAACGCCTGGCCGATCTCAAGCAGCAGCAAGCCGCAACACCGGATGTGGCCGCTTCTGCCGCGGCGGCAACGACCGCAGTTGGCACAACGCCGGCAGTGGTCAAACCTGCGGCGAAGCCGGCAGTTCCGGCTCCGCTTCCCGTACCTGAAAAACCGGCATCTTCTTTCCTGGACGAGCTGTTGGATGATCCGGTCTTGCTGGGTGGAGGCGCGGCGGTATTGTTGCTGTTGCTGGGAGGCGGATTCTGGCTGTCTCGACGTCGCACGATACGCCCGGCCAAAACCGTATTGACAGGGAATGATGGGAGTGCGACCGGACGCATTACGGCGCCGGTGATGCCTTCCCCGGAAACCGGTGACTTCACGCAGGTTGCCGCTGTGGAAAGTGCGGAAGAAAAATCTGCCGATGAGGTGGATCCGATTGCCGAGGCGGATTTGTTCCTGTCATTCGGGCGCGATACCCAGGCGGAAGAAGTGCTCAAGGACGCGCTGTCCGGCAAACCGGGTGATTTGCCCATCCTGCTCAAGCTGCTTGCCATCTACGCGAATCGCAAGGATGCCAGCGCATTCTTCACCTACGCGAGCCAGGTCAAAGCAAGTGGAAACGAGCAGGCTTGGGAGCAAGTCGCCGCAATGGGACGCGCGCTGGAACCGAATAATCCGCTGTACGGTGGTGCGGGTGAGTCGACACCTGAACAGTTGGTTCCTGCTGCAACAACAGCAGATCCCGCCGTGGATTTTGATCTCGGTTTTGGCGGGCAGGCGCAACCGACAGATTTTATGGGTACGCCGTCTACAGGCAGCAGTGGGGCAGCGGGGCAGGATGCCAAGGTTGAGCCGGAAAATCTGTTTGAAACGCTCAACGTAAATATTCCGCAGCAGGAATCAACCACCATTCTTTCCCCAGATGAAATACGTGCTGCACAGGGTATGGCGATGGATTTTGATGTGACGGGAAACCAGCCGCAGGCCATAGCCGCCGCGTCAACAG
Organism: uncultured Sideroxydans sp.; assembly: GCA_964606865.1. Classification (GTDB taxonomy): domain Bacteria; phylum Pseudomonadota; class Gammaproteobacteria; order Burkholderiales; family Gallionellaceae; genus Sideroxyarcus. The sequence continues at coordinate 1,126 of CAZSIO010000043.1, read as the reverse complement.
AACAACAATTCGCATCAGCCGATGATCTGATCTTTGATGTGACCGCGACCAATCCCGGCATGACGGCGAGCGCGACAGATACAGCAAAATCAGACGCATTGCAGCAGAACGCAGATGATCTGATATTTGATGTGACCGCGACGAAACCGGGCATCCCGGGAGTGGAAAAATCGGCACCGGCGGCAGCAGACGATTCTCTCGCCTTCACGCTGGAAATTCCGGATGACTTCAAACAGGGGGCTGAGACCAAGACCGAAGCGCCAATGGATATCGGGCTGGGAGAGATCAGTCTGAATTTGGGCGGGGTCGCCGCCGGGGAGAATGAAGGCACGGCAGGGGTCAAGGATGAGCACTGGCAGGAAGTGGCCACCAAGCTTGACCTGGCAAAGGCCTATCAGGAAATGGGCGATGCGGCCGGCGCCCGCGAGATTCTGGACGAGGTTTTGCGCGATGGCGACGAGCAACAACGTGACAGCGCCCAAGCCATGCTCGCTCAACTCTGAACCATGCATATCATCGCAACGGCAGCCGCTCGGCTGCCGTTTTCTTTTGAGTGAGCACAAGATGCCGCACCCGGCTATACAAATCATCGTCTGGTTGTCATTGGCTTTTCTGGCGCAACGATTGATGCCTTTTTACCTGCTGGGCTTCAGTCTGCTGCTGCTGGCAATTGCCTTGCGTCTGTGTGCAAAACAATTGCTGAAATTGCTCAAGCGCACGCGCTGGATCCTGTTTTCACTGCTGTTGATCTACGCTTATTCAACCCCCGGTGCGGCGCTGATCGGTTCCTGGGGTGTCTATGCGCCGACGCGGGAGGGATTGCTGGAGGGGGCATTGCAGCTTGGGCGCCTGCTGGCCATGTTGTCCGGCCTGGCGATTCTGTTGTCGCTGCTCACCCGCACACAATTCATCTGCGGCATCTTTGTCCTGGCTTATCCCTTGCGCTGGATTGGCATCTCGCGTGAGCGCGTTGCCGTGCGTCTGGCGTTGACCTTGCAGTATGCCGAGCCGACCATGGGCGACACGGCAGCAGACTGGCGCGGCGCGATCCGGCGTGCCTTGAGTCGTCCGGAAATGGCAGCGGGGCAGATCGAATTGCAGCGACAACCGTTGCGCAGTATTGATG
>CAZSIO010000042.1:0-8400 GCA_964606865.1 uncultured Sideroxydans sp. | reverse complement strand
CGTGCACAAGAAGCGGCATGCCGAGCTTCTGCATTGCTTCCAGCGCGGCGTAGGTTTTGCGCAGATCGGTGACGCCCGCGTCAGAGTTGGTGGTCGCGCCCGCAGGGTATAGCTTCACCGCATGCACCACGCCGCTGGCTTTTGCATGCTTGATCTCGTCCGCGCTGGTGATGTCGGTGAGGTACAGCGTCATCAGTGGCTCGAACTTCGTACCCGCAGGCAATGCTTTCAATATTCGCTCGCGGTAGGCCAAGGCCTGCGCGGTGGTGGTGACGGGCGGGCGCAGGTTGGGCATGACGATGGCGCGCGCGAATTGTCTGGCGGTGTCGGGCAGCACCGAGGCCATCAGTTCGTTGTCGCGCAGGTGCAGGTGCCAGTCGTCGGGGCGGGTGATCGTGATTTGCTGCATGGGAAATTCCAGCTGTGTGAATGGCTGGAATTGTAGCCTGCTTTTGTGAGTCGGGTTTCAACCCGACACAGCAAACAAAAATTCAACACCCTGTCGGGTTAAAACCCGACTCACAAAAGCAGGGTGATTAGTCCAGATGCTTGCGCGAATGGCCGGGGAAGAAGCGGCGCACGATGACGAAGAACACGGGCACCAGGAACACGGCGAACAGGGTGGCGGTGATCATGCCGCCCATCACGCCGGTGCCGATGGCGTGGCGGCTCTGCGCACCCGCGCCGGTGGAGAAGGCGAGCGGCGACACGCCGGCGATGAAGGCGAACGAGGTCATCAGGATGGGGCGGAAACGCAGGCGACAGGCTTCCAGTATCGCGTCGACCAGGCTCATGCCCTCATCCTGCAATTTGCGCGCGAACTCGATGATCAGGATGGCATTCTTCGACGACAGACCGATGATGGCGATGAGGCCGACCTTGAAGAACACGTCGTTTGGCAGGTCGCGCAGGGTGACTGCCAGCAGCGCGCCGAATACACCCAGCGGCACCGCCAGCATCACGGCGAACGGGATCGACCAGCTCTCGTACAGCGCGGCCAGACACAGGAACACCACGATGATCGAGACCCCGAACAGCATTGAAGATTGCGCGCCGGACTGCAATTCTTCGCGCGCGGTGCCCGACCATTCGAAGCCAAATCCGGGCGGCAGCTTGTCTGCGATCTGCTGCATCGCCGCCATCGCCTCGCCGGAACTGCGACCGGGCGCGGGGCCGCCGGCGATCTTCATCGCGGGCAGGCCGTTGTAGCGATCCAGCTTGGGCGAGCCGCTGATCCAGCGCGCCGTGGCCAGTTCGGACAGTGGCACCATGCCGCCGCGGTTGTTGCGGATCGAAATGTTCAGCACATCTTCCGGCGCGCGGCGCGTGTCGGCTTCGGCCTGCATCTGCACGCGCAACACGCGGCCCTGGCGCACGAAGTCGTTGATGTACGACGCGCCGAGCAGGGATTGCAGCGTCTCGTTCAGGTCGGTGATGGAGACGCCCAGTGCTTCCGCCTTGAGCCGGTCAACATCCAGCAACAGTTGCGGCCCGGCTTCCTGGCCTTCCGGGCGCACGCCGGCCAGTACCGGATTCTGCATCGCCATGCCGAGCGCCATGTTGCGCGCCTCCAGCAGTTTTTCGCGCCCCAGTCCGCCGCGATCCTGCAGGCGGAAATCAAAGCCACCCGCCGCGGCCAGTTCCGGGATGGGCGGCGGATTGATGGCGAAGATCATCGCCTGCTTGATGCGGAACAGGGCCATGTTCGCCTGGCGCGTCAGCGCGCTCGAACTGCTCGCCGCGCCCGGACGCTCGCTCCAGTCCTTCAGGCGGACGAAGGTGATCGCCGCGTTCTGGCCGCGCCCGAAGAACGAGAAACCCGCCACGCCGATCACGCGCTCCACCTCGGGCAGGCCGAGGTAGTACTGCTCGACCTGTGCCAGCACGTCCACCGTGCGCTCGCGTGTCGCGCCGGCGGGCAGCTGGATCACGCTGACGAAATAACCCTGGTCTTCCACCGGCAGGAAGCTGCCCGGCAGTTTGCTGAACAGCCAGCCCATCGCGACCAGGATTGCGGCATACACCAGCAGATAACGCGCCGCCTTTTTGACGATCCGGCCCACCACACCGACATAGCGCGCGCTCATTCTGGCGAAGGCATCGTGGAACCAGTGCAACGGGCCGGCGGCGGGAACCAGATCGTTCTGGCCGGGGGCGTGCTTGAGCAGGGTGGCGCACAAGGCGGGCGTCAGGGTCAGCGCCATCAGCGCGGAGAACGCCATGGTCAGCACCAGCGTCACGGCGAACTGGCGATAGATCGCGCCGGTGGAGCCGGGGAAGAACGCCATCGGGATGAACACCGCAGACAGCACCAGCGTGATGGCGATGATCGCACCGATGATCTGGTCCATCGCCTTGCGCGTCGCTTCGCGCGGGGCGAGGTTCTCCGTGCTCATGATGCGCTCGACGTTCTCCACCACCACAATGGCATCGTCCACCACGATGCCGATGGCCAGCACCATGGCGAACAGGGTCAGCACGTTGATCGAATAGCCGAGCAGATACAAGCCGACCAGCGCGCCGACCAGCGCCACCGGGATGACGATGGCGGGAATCAGTGTGGCGCGCAGGTTGCCGAGGAACAGGTACATCACCAGCACCACCAGAGCCAGCGCCTCGGCGAGACTCTTCAGCACTTCCTTGATCGAGATTTCGATGAACTTCGAGGTGTCATATGGCACCACCCAATCGATGCCCTGCGGGAAGAACTTCGCCAGCTCGCTCATCCGCGCCTTGACCGCGGCGACCGTTTCCAGCGCGTTCGCGTCCGGGGTCAGGCGGATGGCGATGGCGGCTGCCGGCTGGCCGTCGATGCGCGCGCTGGTGGAATAATCCTGCGCGCCGAGTTCAACGCGCGCGACGTCTTTCAGGTGCAGCGCCGAGCCGTCCGGGTTGGTGCGCACGATGATGTTGCCGAATTCCCCGGGTGTGGTGAGGCGGCCGCGGGTGACGATCACCGCGTTCAGTTCCTGTCCCGGCGCAGACGGCAATTGGCCCAGCTCGCCGGTCGCCAGTTGCGAATTCTGCGCGCGCACCGCCCGCGAGATATCGGCAGGCGACACGCCATATGCCTGCAATTTCTCCGGTTTCAGCCAGATGCGCATCGAGTATTCGGTGCCGAACAGCAGGGCCTCGCCCACGCCCGGCACGCGGCGCAGGCTGTCGATGATATTGGCGCTGATGAAGCTGCCCAGCGCGACATTGTCGCGGCTCTTGTCGGGCGAGACGAGGGCCACGATCATCACATAGTTGCGCGCCGATTTGGCCACGCGGATGCCCAGCCGGCGCACCTCTTCCGGCAGGCGGATCTCGGCGCGCTTGGTGCGGTTCTGCGCTTCCACCGAGGCCAGATCGAGATCGGTGCCGGCCTGAAAAGTCAGGGTGATGCTGCCTTGTCCCAGCTCGGCCGAGGATTCCATATAGAGCAGGTTGTCGATGCCGTTCATCTCCTGCTCGAGCAGGGAGACCACGGTCTCTTCGATGACCTGCGCGGAGGCGCCGGGGTAGGTGACGCTAACCGACAGGGCGGGCGGTGCGACAGACGGATACTGCGCCACCGGCAGGCCGCGCAGCGCGAGCACGCCGGCGAGCAGGATGACCAGCGCGATGACCCAGGCAAAGATGGGGCGGTCGATGAAGAATTTGGCGAACATGGCGGCTTACTTGGGCGCGGAGAGTTGCTTTTCCATCTTCATCGTCTCCACCAGCGGAACCGGCTTCACGAGCGTGCCGGGACGCGCGCGCTGCAGGCCGTTGACGATAACTTGCTCGCCGCCCTTGAGGCCGGAAGCAATGACGAAATCGGTGCCGGCCATGCCGCGGGTGGAGACCGGGCGCGGCGCGACCTTGCCGTCCGCGCCGACCAGCATCACCAGTTGGCCCTGTTCGGTTGCCAGCACGGCGCGCTGCGGCACGCGGATGGCGTTGTCGGCCATCGCTTCGGGAAAGCGCAGGCGGACGAACATGCCCGGCAACAGTTCATGCTTCGGGTTGGGGAATTCGGCGCGCAGGGAGACTGCGCCGGTGCCGGCATCCACCGCCATGTCGGTAAAGGCGATGCGGCCTGCCTGGGCATAGATGCTGCCGTCTTCCAGCAGCAGTTCCACTTTTGCGCTGTCCGCGCGTTTCAGCACGCCGGTTGCCACGGCCTGCCGCAGGCGCAGCAGATCGGAACCGGACTGGGTGAAATTGACATACACCGGATCGAGTTGCTCGATGGTGGCGAGCAGGGTCGCCGCGCTTTTGCTGACCAGCGCGCCTTCAGTGATTTCGGCGCGACCGATATGGCCGGCGATGGGCGCGGGAACATTGGCGTAATTCACTTCCTCTTCGGCGCGCACCAGTGCTGCTTCGGCCAGTTTGGCGCGACTCACGGCAAGATCATGGTCCTGCTGGCTGACCATGCCTTTTTCCAGCAGGCGGCGCGCGCGTTCGGCGGTTTGTTGCGCGGCCAACGCTTCCGCCTTGGCCGCTTCCAGCGCTGCCAGGTAACTGCGTGCATCAATGCGGAACAAGGCAGTGCCCGCTGCGATGTCGCTGCCCTCGCGGAACAGGCGCTGCTCGACCACGCCATCGACGCGCGCGCGCACTTGCGCGGTGCGATAGGCCTGCACACGTCCCGGCAGATCCTGGGTATAGGTCGCCTTGCCCGGCGCCACGGTGATAACTTCGACTTCCGGCGGGGGCGGCATGCCGCCGGCGGGTGCGACGGGCGCAGCGGGTTTGTCGCCGCACGCGTTCAACAGCAGCGGCAGCAGGATGACGGAAATTTTCTGGTGGAGGCTCATTTGAGGTTCTCAGCGGGTTGCCGTGTCGGGCGAGTGTAGCAAAGGATGCCGGAATAACAACCGCGCCGGCGCTATTGTTTGAGCGCCAGCGCGCGTTCATACAGCGCGTTCTTGTTGAGGCCGGTGATCTGCACTGCCAGGCCGACCGCCTGCTTGAGCGGCAGTTCGCTCAGTAATGCCGCCAGTACCCGCTCCGCTTGCGCATCCAGATCGTCATTGCGCGGTGCGGCGCCCGACACCAGCAGCACGAATTCGCCGCGCTGGTTGTTGGGGTCGCGGTTGAGCCAGTCCAGCGCCGTGCCAAGCGTGCAACGATGGATATTCTCGAATAACTTGGTCAGCTCGCGCGCGAACACGATCTCGCGCGCGTCGCCGAACACGGCGTGCAAGTCGGTGACGCACTCGAGGATGCGGTGCGGCGCTTCGTAGAACACCAGGGTGCAGGGATGGTCGGCCAGGCTTTGCAATGCCGTGCGGCGTGCCGCCGATCTGTTCGGCAGAAAGCCGTAGAACAGGAAACGCGGATTGACCAGGCCGGAGGCGGAGAGAGCGGCGATGGCAGCCGAGGCGCCGGGAATCGGAATGACGCGAAAACCGGCCGCGCGCACCGCCTCGACCAGCAGCGCGCCGGGATCGCTGACCGCCGGCGTCCCCGCATCCGTCACCAGCGCCACGCTTTTCCCCTGTTGCAACAGGGTGATGATCTTTTCCGCCCCGGCCCGTTCGTTGTGCTGGTGCAGGGCGAGCAGTTTGGCGTCGCCGATGCCGTGGTGCTGCAACAAATGGCGCGTATTGCGCGTATCCTCCGCCGCCACGACCTCGACCGCGCCGAGCACATCCAGCGCGCGCAGCGTGATGTCACCCAGATTTCCAATCGGGGTGGCGACTACATATAATGCGCACTCGATTTTTTGATTGGCTCGGCTATGCAAACTGGAATTCCTGGATTGAAAGGGTTGCGCGGACTGTTGGTCGCCGCACTATACGTGAGCGTGTTTGGCTGTGCCACTCCGCCAGCGGCGCCCCCTCCTCCCGCCAGTCCGCCGCCGGTCGCGGTCACACCGCCTGCAGCAGAGATGCCCGCCGTCGAGCTGTCCACGGTTCCCCCGGCGGAAACGCCCACCGTGCAGCCGGTATTGCCGGGCATGACGGAAGGTGCGGGACATCATATCGCGCTGATCCTGCCTTTGCGTTCAGCCGCGTTCGGACGCGCCGCAGCAGCGGTGCAGCAGGGCTTCCTTGCTGCGGCTGAATTGCAGCAGGGCGAATTGCCGGTGCGTGTGTATGCCGCCAATGACGAGCCATCCGAAGTTGCGGCACTGTATCGGCAAGCCGTACAGGAGGGCGCGCTGGCTGTGGCCGGGCCGCTCACCCGTAGCGGTGTGGCGGTGCTCGCCGAAAATTCCGAATTGCCGGTCCCCACGTTGGCGCTGAACATGCTCGACATGCCGCGCGGCGATATGCTGTATTTCTTCGGACTGCCGCCCGAAGCCGAGGTGCGCCAGATCGCACAATGGGCCGCAAAGACAGGCATGCTGACTGCGACGGTGGTGCGCACCGACACGGCTTTCTCGCAACGTCTGGGCGAAGCGTTCAGCGAAGCATGGCAGCAGGGCGGGGGGGCACTCATGCCGGAGATCGTGTATCAGGGTGATCCCAGCGAAATCCGCACCTTGTCGGGACAGCCCGGCGAAATGGTGTTCCTTGCCGCCGAAGCAGACAAGGCGCGCCTGATGCGGCCTTATATTTACACCGACATTCCGGTGTATGCCACCTCGCAGGTGTTTGTCGGCAACCAGTACAAACTCCGCAACTTCGATCTGGCCGACGTGCGTTTCGTTGATATGCCCTGGGTGTTGCAGCCCGATCATCCGGCGGTGATGGTGTACCCGCGCGCGGAGCCGCCGCTGACGCTGGAGATGGAGCGCCTGTATGCGCTGGGGGTGGATGGTTATCGCATGCTGCAAGTGCTGTATCACCACGAGACCCTGAATGCGTTGCCGCTGGACGGGGTGACCGGCAAACTGTCGCTGGACGGCCATCGTGTACAGCGCGAAGCGATGAAGGCCCAATTGCGCGGCGGGCAGGGCGTGGCATTGGAAGGCAGCAGTCCTGTCGGTCGGGCAGAGTAATCCTGATGAAGGCGGGCGCGCAAGCCGAGCAGACTGCCGCGCAGTACCTGCAGCAGAAAGGATTGCGTCTGGTGCAGGCCAACTACCGTTGCCGTTTTGGCGAGATCGACCTGATCATGCAGGACGGTCCGGTACTGGTGTTCGTCGAGGTCAGGTTGCGCCGTCGCCGTGATTTTGGCGGCGCGGCGGCCAGCATCGATGCGCGCAAACAACACAAACTGATTCTTACCGCCCAGCATTACTTGTCCCATGTCTTGCCTGTGCCGCCGTGTCGCTTTGATGCGCTGCTGTTGGCGGATGCAGCCGACACAGGCAGTATCGAGTGGCTCAAGGGCGCATTCGAATTGGGTTAAAATCCAACCCTCATCATTCAGGTTCAACAGACATGACCCTCGCCAAACGCGTCAGCAAACACTTCGACGACAGTGCCGCCGTAAAAATGCAGAGCAAGCAGGTGCTGGCCGAGCCCATCGCGCGGGCGGCGCAGGCAATGGTCGATTGCCTGATGCATGACGGCAAGATCCTGGCCTGCGGCAACGGCGGTTCGGCCGCCGACTCCCAGCACTTCGCCGCCGAACTCATCAACCGTTTCGAAGTCGAGCGTCCGGGGTTGCCGGCGGTCGCGCTCACCACCGACAGCTCGGTGCTGACTTCCATCGCCAATGACTACGATTACAAGCAGATTTTCTCCAAGCAGGTGCGCGCGCTGGGGATGGAAGGCGATGTGCTGGTCGCCATTTCTACCAGCGGCAACTCGGCCAATGTGGTGGAAGCGATTACGGCGGCACACGAGCGCGGTATGGTCGTGGTGGCGCTAACCGGGCGCGACGGCGGGCAGATGGCCGGTATGTTGCACGAAAAGGATTTCAATCTGTGCGTTCCCGCGAAAAGCACCGCGCGGGTGCAGGAAGTGCATCTGCTGACGCTGCATTGTCTGTGCGACGTGATCGATTACATCCTGCTCGGAGGCGAGTGATGCGGCAGTGGATTGCGTTGATCGCGCTGGCGGGAGTGCTGCACGGCTGCGCCCAGGTGAACCGGCTCGATACTCCCGCCGCACACGAGCGGCGGAGCAATGACACGGTGCAGGATGATCGCAACATCGAGCACACCGCCGCGCAGCGTATCGCGGAAAAATACCGGCAGAATGTCCAGGTCAGCGTGACCAGCTTTAATCACTTCGTCCTGTTGACTGGCCAGGTTCCGGATGAATCCAGCAAGATTGGTATCGAACGCATCGTCGCCGGAATCGACCGGGTGAAGGGGATCGCCAATGAACTGCATTTGGCGCAAGGCAATCAAAGCGGCATCGGCTATAGCGATTCCGGCATCAGCGGCGACGTGCACGCCCGGTTGCTCGCGAACAAAACCTTCGAGCTCGACCACATCAAGGTCTATACCGAAGAGGGCGTGGTGTACCTGCTCGGCATCGTGAAACGTGCCGAAGCGGATGCCGCGTCGGAGATTGCCAGTGTCACCTA
>CAZSIO010000041.1:0-8478 GCA_964606865.1 uncultured Sideroxydans sp. | reverse complement strand
ATGAGCCTGCCGAGACGCCGCAGGCGAATGCGCCTGTTCACTTTGATGTGGCCGCAGTGAAAATCGACAACACGGAGCTGCTCTATCGTGACGAGGGGGCGGGCACGCAATATCGTGTTTCGGAGATGAGCCTTGCAACGGGGCGTATCGCCAATGCAGTGCCGACCGATATCGATTTCAGGGCACATTTCCAGTTCAGTGAGCCGAAGCTGGATGTGGTTGGCCGACTTAAGGGGGCGTTGCGCTTTGATCTGGAGCAAAACACATATCAGCTGCGCGGACTCGATTTGCAGGCCAATGGCAGTACCCTCGACATCACTGACCTCGTGCTGAAGATTGGCGGGGACATTGAAGCGCAACCTGACGCTCAAGCATTCTCTGTCAGGCAGCTCACGCTTGGCGCAAGTGGCCGCAAAGGTGCGGAGCCATTCGAGGTGCACCTGGCCGTGCCTGAAGCGTCATTGCTGAAAAACCAGATGCAGGGATCCGGCTTCGCGCTGAACGGCAAATTGAACGGTGCGTTTGGCAAACTCGACGCGGTGCTGTCCTTGTCTGCGCTGGAAGGCAACTTGCAGCAATTCAAACTGAATGGATTGTCTTTGCAGATGGGGATCAAACAACCCACACAGGCTTTTGACTTGAAGGTTGAGGCAACCGCCAACGGAAATCTGAAAACACAGCAGTACAACTTGCCTGACTTGAAGATAGCGCTGAATGCGATTGGCGACCAACTGCCCGGTAACAGCATTAAAGGCCAAATGAGAGGAAGTGTGCAGGCGGATCTGAATCGCCAAAGCGTGCAGGCGAATTTTGCGGGGAAGCTCCTGCAAAGCCAGATCAAGGCCAAGGCGGCCGTGAATAATTTCAAAAAACCGCGCATTCGTTACGACCTGGAGATTGACCAGTTCGATGTTGATCCTTATCTGCCGAAAGGTGCGGCAAGCAATGAGACACCATCAAAGCCGGTGGCGGAAAAACCTTTCGATCTTTCTTTCCTGAAGCCATTGAATCTGGAAGGCAGCCTCCGTATCGGATCACTTAAGGCGGCCAATATCAAAGCCGGCAAGTTAAGGATGGACATCAAAGCAAGGGAGGGGGTCGGCACGATAGCGCCTTTTTCTGCCAACCTGTATCACGGCAGCATGGCGGGGAAGGTCGTGATTGATGCGAACGCCTCGACCTTTGCGATTGATGAGCGGTTGGCTGGTGTCGATATCTCGCCTTTGTTGAAGGATGCGCTGGACAAGGATATTGCCGAAGGCAAGGGGGATGTCGGGATTGTTTTGCAGGCAAAGGGCCTGACCGTCAGCGCACTCAAGCAGTCATTGCGCGGAAAAGTGTCGGTCAATCTGGCGAATGGCGCCATCAAGGGCATTGATCTCGCCAAGCTGGTGCAAGGGATTCAGCACTTGGGCAAAGACAGTCGCCCAGAAACGCTGGGGGTGAATCAGAACGAGAAAACCGCCTTTAGCGAATTCAAGGCCAACTTCAACGTAAGCAATGGCGTGGCGCATAACGATGATCTCGCGGTGAAGTCCACTGTTTTGCGGCTGACGGGAAGCGGCGATATCGATATCGGGCATGACCGCATGAACTACAACGCGAAGGCTGTATTGGCCAAGACAGAGCAGGGCGGAACAGCAACACTGCCGGTCAATGTGAGCGGGCCCTTCGACGCACTCAAGTTCAAGGTGGACTATGGCGCGCTATTGGCAGACGTGGCGAAACAAAAACTCGACGAGAAGAAAGAAGTGCTGAAGGAAAATGCCAAAACAAAACTGCAGGATGAGTTGAAAAAGGGACTCAAGGGTTTGTTCAAATAAATCCTTTCACCACAGCGGCACAGGGGCAGAGGGAATAGTATGAGAGAAAACACGGGCGCGAACGAGCGGATGCGGTTTTGTTTTTTTCTGTGTCTCTGCTTCTCTGTGGATAGGTTTTGAATTCTTTTGCTGCGCGACTCATTGCATGGCAAAGCACACATGGCCGCCACGACTTGCCGTGGCAAGGGCAGGATGCCTATCGTGTCTGGCTGTCCGAGATCATGCTGCAACAGACGCAGGTCGCTACCGTCATTCCGTATTACCAGCGTTTCGTCGCAACGTTTCCCACCCTCGCCGCGCTCGCAGCCGCAACTGAAGATCAGGTGCTCGCGCACTGGAGCGGTCTGGGCTATTACGCCCGAGGGCGCAATCTTCACCGTGCTGCGCAGATTATTAACAAGCGGCACAAGGGGAAATTTCCTCGCCGGTTTGCAGATATTCTTGAGTTGCCGGGAATAGGCCGCTCCACCGCAGCAGCCATCTGTGCCCTGGCATACCACGAACACCGCGCCATTCTGGATGGCAACGTCAAACGCGTGCTGGCACGTTACTGCGGCATTGCAGGCTGGGCGGGAAACCGGCAAGTGGCAGAACGTCTGTGGCAGCAAGCCGAAGTTTTGTTGCCGCAACAGAGTATTGCCCGCTACACCCAGGCGCTTATGGATATCGGCGCAACCGTCTGTCTGCGCGGCCGGCCGAAGTGTGCGCTCTGCCCTGTGCAATCTGATTGTGTTGCGTTGCAGGCCGGGCGCATCGCCGAGTTGCCCGCTCCGCGCCCGCGCAAGGCCGTACCGGAAAAGCGCGCCACTTTTTTATTGCTGATGCACGGCAATGACATCCTGCTGGAGAAACGCCCCGGCAGCGGTATTTGGGGCGGGCTGTGGTGTCCGCCGCAATTTGCTGATGAAGCAGCTGCCAAGGAATGGTTTGTGCGAAACGGAATGGAAGCAACGGCAGGGGAAAGGCTGAAGCGCTTTACCCACATTTTTACGCACTTCAAGTTATACGTCACGCCCTTGAGGGTGGAGCTTGCTCATAAACCCCAACGGGGCGCGCAGACGGGTCGTGTTTGGCTGGATATGACGGAGGCATTGGGGGCGGCAATACCAACCCCGGTCAGGTGTTTGCTGCAGGAAATGTTACAGGCGCAGACCGGGGACTGAAGCTCCGCCCGCCCACTTATCTTCGCTTGCGCTGCGCGTCCAGGATTTCCCGGTACTGTTTGAGTTCCGTCTCGATTGTGGAGAGTTGGTAATAATCATTCCCGGCGAGTTTTGCCAACTCCAGCTGCTCGACCGCGCCGCGCAAATTGCCGTGCAAAATCTGAAAGTAAGCCAGTACGTGGTGCGCTTCCTGATGGCGGCCCAGTGCCGTGTAGGCGCGCGCCTGCAGTTCGTAGAGTTTGGCGTTGTTGCCATCGCGTGCGATTTCCTTGTCCAGCACATCCAGCGCTTCGGCATAGTGGTGCTGATTCAACAGCACCGTGACGTAGTCAAAAACCAGCGCCTGGTGGTTCGGGTATTGCTTGAGCGCGGAGCGGTAGAAATCGAGGATATTCTGGTCCTGCCCCTCGGTTTGCTTGATGATACCAGCCAGCGTGGTGAGGGTGGCGTTCGCTGGGGCGGTGCGGTAGAGCGTGGCGAATTCCTGCGCGGCACGTGAATTCTCCTTGTTGCGGATCAGGGCAAGCACCAGCCCGTAACGGTGCGCCAGCGGATTGCCGTATTTCTTGTCGCCGAGTGCCGACTGGAAATACTCGATCGCGTCATGCGGCGTCTTTTGTGCCGCAATCACGCGCGCACGCATCAACTGAAAATCAAGGCTGTCCTCCACCAGTTTGAACGGAATCTGCTGCACGCGATTGCCCACGTCGGCGACCCGTTCGGTGGTGAGCGGGTGAGTGCGCAAATAACTTGGGGTGTCACCCTCGACCAGTTGGGTGGCCTTTTGCAGGCGCTCGAAGAAGCTGGGCATAGCATAGGGGTCGTAGCCGGCGCGTTGCAGGAGGCCGAGACCGATGCGGTCAGCCTCCTTTTCGTACTCGCGCGTGAAGTCGAGCTGGCGTTGCACCAGTCCACCCTGCGCGCCGATGATACCGGCCTGTGCTGCCTGCGGGCTGTTGCGTGCGGCAAGAATGGCGACGGCAACCGTGGCCATGGCGGCGAGGGAATCGTATTTCTGACCGGAGACCATGCGCGCCAGATGGTGCTGGGTGACGTGCGAGATTTCATGGCTCAATACCGAGGCCAATTCGGACTCACTTTGCGCCAGCAGAATCAGTCCGGTATTGACGCCGATGAAACCGCCGGGCAAGGCAAAGGCGTTGATCGCACTGTCATCCAGCACGAAGAATTCAAATGGCTGTCCGGATTCGCTGCTATTGGCGACCAGGCGCCTGCCCAGCCGGTTGAGATAGCCAGTCAACTCCAGATCGTCCAGATAGCCTTCGCTGGCGCGTATCTGAAACATGCTTTGCTCGCCGATCTGGCGTTCCATCAGGGGAGACACCTCGGTTTGTGACGCATCCCCCAGATCGGGCAGACCGTCCGCCGCCAGATGCAGGGGAAGCAGGAAAAGTGCGGATACAATGATTTTTCGCATGCGCGATATGATAGCACCGTGCCCGACAGGTTCCCCGCGCTGGACAGGCACCTGCCAAAACTGGAGAATGCGCATCCGTCAGCGCAATGACCAGCATGGAATCCATTGGTAAATATCAGGTTGTCAAAGAGATCGGGCGCGGTGCGACCAGCACCGTGTTTCTTGCGCTCGACCCCTTCAATCAACAGCAAGTCGCGCTCAAATTATTCAACGCGAGCGTGTTGCAGCATGGCGCCAGCAGCAAGGCTTTCAGGAAATTGTTGCTGACCGAGGCATCGCTCGCCGGCAAATTGTCCCATCCCCACATCGTGAAAATTTACGACGCGGTCCTGGACGGCGATGTGAATTACATGGTGATGGAATATATCGAAGGCGAGACACTGGAGAAATATGCCGAGGTCGATCATCTGCTGCCGCTGGGGCGCATTGCCGAAATTGTCTACAAATGTTGCAAGGCGCTCGAATATGCGCAATACCAAGGCGTGATCCACCGCGATATCAAGCCGGCGAACATTCTGCTGCGCGGGCAGAGCGACATCAAAATATCCGACTTCGGCGCCGCCTTTCTGGAAAACCAGCAGACGACACAGGTGACCGGGGTGGGATCGCCCGCCTACATGTCGCCGGAGCAGATCAAGGAACAAACTCTGACGCATCAAACCGACATCTACTCGCTTGGCGTGACGATGTATCGCATGCTGACCGGCAAACTGCCCTTCGATGCGGCCAACAACTACAGCATGATCTACCAGATCATGAACATCGAACCGCCGCCGCCAAGCAACTATCGCCCCGAGATTCCGCCCGCGCTGGATGCCATTGTGCAGCGCGCGATGTGCAAGGATGCCGCACAGCGTTATCAGACTTGGGATGAAATGGCACGCGATCTGGTCGCCTTCATCAGCACTGACGTGCCGCAACAGGAGCAGATATTCGATACCGAAAAATTCGACACGTTGCGCGCGCTGCCGTTCTTTGCGGATTTTGGCGATGTCGAATTGTGGGAAGTTTTGCGTATCAGCGAATGGCGCAAAGTGCGCAAGGATGAACAGATTTTGCGCGAAGGAGAAAGCGGGCAGACCTTCTACATTATCGCCACCGGCTCGGTGCGGGTGGTCAAGCAGGGGCGTTTGTTGAGCCTGTTGCATAAAGGGGACTGCTTCGGGGAAATGGCGCATCTCACCGGCAAGGATGCCAAGCGCAGCACTGATGTTTATGCGAAAACGGACATCAAGCTGATCGAGATCGACCCGGAGGTGCTGGCGCATGCGTCAGCCAATTGCCGCTACCAGTTCGGCGAGGCATTTCTGCGCTTGCTAGTCAAGCGCCTGGCGCTCGCCAATACCCGCATTTCCCGGTTGTTGATTGACCATCAGAATGAATCCTAGACTAACAGGCGTGGCGAGTAGCCACCCCTGATGATCAAACTCGCCATGCCCGTTTCCCCCTATCCAACTTTCCCCCGCAAGCGGGAGAAAGGGCAAACGAAAAAGGCGATTTTTACATTAACGGAGTGGAGAGAACGCAGTGAATGAATTCAGAAACATCAGCGTCAGTGAGTTGCCGCAACTTCTTGCCGCAGGCCAGGTGCAACTGGTGGATGTGCGGGCACGACACGGTGAGGCGGAGCCTGCTGGTGCGGGAGTGCCCGCATCGCACCTCCTCCCGCAAACGGCTGGCTGGGCCAGTAACGTGTCGGAGGTGCGCACCGATGCGGAGATTGCGCGCGGGCGCATCAAGGGAGCAAACAGCCTGCCCCTGCATCTGCTGCCCTTGCGCCTGCATGAGCTGGACAGGAACAAGCCGACTGTATTCTATTGCCAGATGGGCGGACGCTCCGCCCAGGCTGCCGCTTTTGCCGCCGCGCAAGGCCACGCCAATGTATTCAACCTCCAGGGCGGCATTACGGCCTGGTATCACGCCGGCGGGGAGCTCGAGGCGTGAGCGAGACGATATTTGATGTTGAGCTGGATGTGCGCAAACTGGCGTGTCCCCTGCCGATCCTGCGCGCCAAGAAATCGCTGTCGGCGATGGGCGCCGGGCAGATACTGAAGATCGTGGCGACCGACAGGGGCGCGCCCAGAGACTTTGCGGATTTTTGTGGCAAGACCGGCAATGAATTGCTGTCCTCGACCGAGCATGACGGCGAATTCGTATTCCTGATCCGACGCGGCTGAAACCGGCCCGGCGGCTATCCCAACTTCTTGCGCTGCGCTTGTAATTGCATCCGTGTCGTCTCGAAGTCTTCCAGCCGTTTCTTTTCCTGTGCCACCACCGCCGCCGGAGCGCGCGCCACGAAGCTCTCGTTGCCGAGCTTGGCGTTGGCTTTGGTGATCTCGTTGCAGAGGCGCGCGATCTCTTTGTCGAGACGTTCGCGTTCAGCCGCGACATCGATCTCCACCTTCAGCATCAGTTTGAAGTTGCCGACGATGGAAACTGGCGCGTCGCCTTCCGGCAATTCGGCAACAACCTGAACTTCGCTTAACCTGCCGAGGCTGTTGATGTACGGTGCGAGTGCGGTTAGCAGCGCCGCATCACCGGCCGCGATCAACGGCACGCGTGCGGCAGGCGACAGATTCATCTCGCTGCGCAGGCTCCGGCAGGCAGTGGTGAGTTCCTGCAACAGCGCGATCTGTGCGCTGGCGGCTGCGTCGATCTTGCTGCTGTCGGCTTTGGGATAGGCTTGCAGCATGATGCTGCCGCCCTTCCGGTTAGCCATCGGCGCGACCGATTGCCACAACTCTTCGGTGATGAACGGGATAATCGGGTGTGCCAGACGCAGGATGGTTTCCAGCACGCGCACCAGCGTGCGGCGCGTGCCACGCTGCCGCGCTGCTGAATCCTGACTCCCGACTCCTGAATCCTGAAGTTGCACCTTGGCCAGTTCCACATACCAGTCGCAGTAAGTGTTCCACACCAGTTCATACACCGTGCGTGCCGCCATGTCGAAACGGTAAGCGGCGAAGTGGGTCGCCATCTCGGCTTCAGCTTTTTGCAATTCGCCGATCATCCACTGGTCGGCGGCGGAAAATTCCAGCGGCAGAGATTCGTCCTGGCCAACGTCTTTGCCTTCACAGTTCATCAGCACAAAACGTGTGGCGTTCCATAGTTTGTTGCAAAAGTTGCGGTAGCCCTCGCAGCGCTGCATATCGAATTTGATGTCGCGACCGGGCGAGGCCAGCGAGGCGAAGGTGAAGCGTAATGCATCAGTGCCAAATGCAGTGATGCCCTCGGGGAATTCGCGGCGCGTGCGCTTCTCGATCTGTTCCGCTTGTTTCGGATTCATCAATCCCGTGGTGCGTTTCTTCACCAGTTCCTCGATGCCGATGCCGTCAATCAAATCAATCGGGTCGAGCACATTGCCCTTGGACTTGCTCATCTTCTGCCCTTCCGCGTCGCGGATCAGGCCGTGCACATACACGTCCCTGAATGGGATCTTGCCAGTGAGGTGTTTGGTCATCATCACCATGCGCGCCACCCAGAAAAAGATGATGTCGAAACCGGTGACCAGCACGGACGACGGCAGATATTTCTGCACGAATTCGTTTTGCGCGTCGAACGGCTTGTCCATTTCCCAATCCAGTGTAGAGAACGGCCACAGCGCGGACGAGAACCAGGTATCGAGCACGTCGTTATCGCGGTCGAGCTGCCCGGCGTAACCGGCTTTGTCTGCCAGCTTGCGCGCCTCGTCGGCATCACGCGCAACGAACACTTCACCGTTGGTGCCGTACCACGCCGGAATCTGGTGGCCCCACCACAGTTGGCGCGAGATGCACCAATCCTGGATATTGTTCAGCCATTGGTTGTAGGTGTTGACCCAGTTCTCGGGGTGGAACTTGATCTCGCCGGAGCCCACGCATTCCAGTGCCTGCTCGGTGATGGATTTGCCTTCAGGGCCCGCCTTGCTCATCGCGACGAACCATTGGTCGGTGAGCATCGGCTCGATCACCACGCCGGTGCGGTCGCCGCGCGGCACTTTGAGTTTGTGCTTTTCGGTCTTCTCGAACAGGCCGAGTGTCTCAAGGTCGGCCACGATCTGTTTGCGCGCTTCAAA
>CAZSIO010000040.1:0-8579 GCA_964606865.1 uncultured Sideroxydans sp. | reverse complement strand
CGTGCCCACGTTTACGTGCGGTTTGGTGCGTTCAAATTTGCTCTTTGCCATGATATTCCCCCATCAACCAAATTAACGAAAAGAACTAAAAAATTCTGGTGCCCATGGTGAGAATCGGACTCACGACCTCTCCCTTACCAAGGGAGTGCTCTACCACTGAGCCACATGGGCCTACTTAAACCAACTCAACTGGAGCGGGTGAAGGGAATCGAACCCTCGTCATAAGCTTGGAAGGCTTCTGCTCTACCATTGAGCTACACCCGCAAAACCCAACACCAGCCCACTTAACCCATTCAAAGCAAACTGCAAAATACTGGTGGAGGGGGAAGGATTCGAACCTTCGTACTCTGAGAGGGCAGATTTACAGTCTGCTGCCTTTAACCACTCGGCCACCCCTCCAAAAAGAGCGCGCGATTATCCATATAACCCCCGCCCATGTCAAAGGGTTAATGCGGAATTTAAGCAATATATTTCAGGGAGGACGCACTCGATTGGCGCAAGGCGGATTACAGCATGCCTTTTTCGGCAAAAGAGCAGCCATTCACTCCCGCCACAATGAAATGATCCAGCACGCGCACATCCACCAACTGCAAGGCCTGCTTCAGTGCATCCGTCAGCAGCTGATCGGACTGGCTGGGCTCCGCCACGCCGCTCGGATGGTTGTGGGCAAAGATCACCGCCGCCGCGTTGTGGTGCAAGGCGCGCTTCACCACCTCGCGCGGGTACACACTGGTCTGGGTCAGCGTGCCCTGAAACAGCTCTTCGGAGGCAATCACCCGGTGCTGCGCATCCAGAAACAGCGCCACAAACACCTCCTGCTGCCGGCCGTTCAACAAGAGGTGCAAATACTCGCGCACCGCGCGCGGTGAATTCAGCGCATCGCCGCTGCTCATCTGCTCCTGCAGTGCGCGCCGCGCCATTTCCAGCACCGCCTGCAATTGCACATACTTCGCGGGCCCCATGCCGTGCACCGCGCAGAATGACTTTTCGTCGGCGGCAAACAGATGGGTCAGGTCGCCGAAACAATCCAGCAACTCGCGCGCCAGATCGACTGCGCTCTTGCCCGTCACCCCGGTACGCAGAAAGATCGCCAGCAACTCGGCATCGGACAATGCCGCGGCCCCGCGCTGCAACAGTTTCTCTCTGGGCCGTTCGCCCGCAGGCCAATCCACGATACTCATCTCGCCTCCCGCTTGAAAATCACCGATTTCCGGCCATTTCGTTGATGCCGCTCACAACTCCAGCAACGCACCGTCCGCATAGACTAGCGCACAGCGCACCGCCTTGCCCGCATACACGGTTTCCATTGCCGTCCGATATTCCTCGAGCTGCGGGCGGTAACGTGCCGCGTCTTCGCGGTCGCCCAGCTTGTAATCCAGCACCCACACCTCGTCGTCAAACTCCACCAGCCGGTCGATGCGTTTCAGTTCACCTTTTGCATTGACGTAGGGCATCTCGTTGCAGGCGTTGCGATATTGCCGTGCGTCAAGGAAACGACTGAGATGCGGAGAGGCGAGGATGTCCCGGGCTTGTTGCCAGAGTGCGTCCATTTCTGGCGAGGGTATGGCGAGGCGGTGCTGGAGTTCAACCCTCTCCCCCAGCCCCTCTCCCGCTTGCGGGCGAGGGGTGATTGCGGTGAGGTGTTGCAGGAGGCCGTGCAGCCAGATGCCGCGCTGCTGCTGCGCGGTGTTGCGGGCGGCGCGTTTTCCGGCGGGAAGGATCGCGGGAATTTCAACTTTATTTTCTTTCACCGGCTCCCCCCGCCCATCTCCTGCCTGCGGGCGATGAACAACAGCCTGTAACGGGTTCGGCTGCGCGCTCGTCACTGCCGCGATGCGGTCGTACCACGATGGCGCTTCCTTTTTTTCTTCTTTGCCGGCGCCCTTGCTGCTGCCGCTGACGATAAGCACCTGCTGCGCGCGGGTCATGGCAACGTAGAGCAGGTTCATCTCTTCGCGCTCTTGCTGCGCGGCATCCTGCTCGAACAGGGGCGCGCGCCGCTTGCCGCGCGAAGCATTGTCGGCATAGAGCGAGAAGTGCAGTGGACTTTCCTCATGGGTAGGCCAGTCGAGCAGGACTTCATTGCCCTCTTTATTCTTTTTTTCCGCATTCGCGTCCAGCAGCCAGACGATGGGCGCTTCCAGCCCTTTCGCTTCGTGCACCGTGTAGATGCGCACCGCGTCGCCGGCCGTACCGAGCTTGCCTTCGTCCGGCGCCTCGTCGCTGCTGTCGCGCATTTCGCGCAGTTCCTGCAAGAACCGCGGCAGGCTGGGATAACGCCCGGCGTCCACAGCGAGCGCGATTTCCATGAAGGCATGCAGGTTGGCGCGGACTTTGGCGCGCATCTCGGGCGGTAGCACGGCGCTGTAGCGCGCCAGCACATCCCCTTCAAAATAGATGCGGTCGAGCAGGTCGTGCACGGGAAGTTTTTCGGCCAGCCCGAGCCAACGCTGCAACAACCCGGCAGCGCGGCGCAGGGCCGGCGATGGTTCGGCAAGGTGTTGCAGGCGTTGCCACCAAGATGAGGATTCTGGATTCAGGATTCCGGATTCAGATGGTGCAGCGACATCCCCTGAATCCCGCATCCAGAATCCTGACAACTGCAGTAAGTCGGCATCGCTGCAGGCGAAGATCGGCGTGCGCAGCACCTGCGCCAGCGCCAGATCGGCGAAGGGAGTGATGAGGAACAGCAGCAGCGCCTGCACGTCTTCGGCCTCCAGCGTGTCGAGCAGGCCGCCACGGCGCGAGCTGATGAAGGGGATATGTTTGGCACGCAGCGCCTCTTCATAGACGGCGAGGTGAGTGCGAGTGCGCACCAGCACCATGACGTCGCCATAACCCGCACGGCGCACTTTGCCTTCCCCGCTCACCGACCAGTCGCTGACGATGATTTGCAATAGTTTGGCGAACTGCGCCGCTTCCTTGTGGCGTGCACCCTCTTCCGTTTCGGCTCGCCGCGTGGTCAGCGGATCGCGCAGAACCAGCGGCCCATTACCCAGCGTTTCATCCTCTTCCACCCGTTCGGCAACGGCCAGCGGCAGCACCAGCACATGGCCCGGCAATTCCTTTTGATGGGTTTGATGTTCGACGAACTCAAAGTCGTCCGGCTGTGCGCGGAACACGGCGTTCACCGCATCGACCACGGGCTGTGCATTGCGCCGCGTCAGGCTGTTGCCCAGCGTCACGGCAGCGAAATGTTCTTTCAGATATTCGCGCGCCACGCCGAACAGGCGCGCATCGGCACGACGGAAGCGGTAGATGGATTGCCGGGGATCACCGACGACGAACACGGTGGGCTGCGACTCCACCGCCACCGCCGCATCGAACCACGCGCGCAAGATCTGCCATTGCAGCGGGTTGGTGTCCTGAAACTCGTCCAGCAACACATGGCGGTAGCGGCTGTCAAGTTTGTACTGCATGGTCTCGGCGTGTTCGCTTTGTTGCAGCAGACGGCACAATTGCCATTCCAGATCGGAGAAGTCCATCTGCTGCTTTTGCACCTTGAGTGCCTGATAGCGCCCAAGCAAGGCGACACCGCAATGCAGCACCGCCTCGTTGAGACGATAGGCCTGCTGCTCGACGAGGGTGTCGCGCACGTCCTGCAGACTGGCTTGAAGATTAGCCAGGGCAACGGCGAACGTATCGGCATTCTGGTTTTTGGTGGCCTTCAACTTGCGCGGGTCGCCGGCCTGGGTAAAGAGCAGCGACCACATTTTATCAAAGCGTGCTTCCGCTGCCGTGTCTGTCCAGGCACGTTCCATCTCACCCGCTTTATCTTGCTGCGTCTGCGTTCCATTTACGGACAGTTGGCGCGCAAAGGTAAACAGTAATTCTTCGCTATTGCCGCACAGGCCCCAGTCCGCGACCGGATCGAACGCCATGTCCACGGCAAGGCATTCCCGGAGTTGAGAAAGTGCAAATTCAATCTCACCCTCTCCCGCGCTTTCGCGCCCCCCTCTCCCGCTTGCGGGAGAGGGGCTGGGGGAGAGGGCTGAGGTGTAAGCCCACCACTCAGCGCGTTTGCCGAGAAAATTGAACAGCAGCTTGCGCGTATTGAACAAGCCGCACTCGCCGAACAGCCATTGCATCTGCTGCGCCTCGACACTGTCCGGCTGCTTGCGCATCTGTTCCAGCAGCTCTTCCCAGGCTTCTTCCTGCTCGCTGCCGGGACGTTCCAGCAGACCCGCCCCTTGCATCACATCGGCATTCAGCGGCGCGCGCTGCATGACCTGCATAAACCAGCCGTGGAAGGTGCTGAGGGTAATACCGGGCTGCGCCAGCAATACATCGCGGTACAGGCCACGGGCGCGTTGCAGTTGCGCCT
Organism: uncultured Sideroxydans sp.; assembly: GCA_964606865.1. Taxonomy (GTDB): domain Bacteria; phylum Pseudomonadota; class Gammaproteobacteria; order Burkholderiales; family Gallionellaceae; genus Sideroxyarcus. The sequence goes on along the minus strand of CAZSIO010000040.1, from coordinate 4,255 downwards.
CGCTTAAATTTTCGATGCCGCGTTCGGCACAGAATTGCCGGACAAACGCATCGTCGCGCAGCGCCAGATCATGCAGCCAGAGTTGCAGGCGCGCCCGCATCTCCTGCGCCGCTTTGCGCGTAAAAGTAATGGCGAGAATGGTTGAGGGCGGCGCGCCGTCCAGCAGCAGGCGCACGATGCGCGACACCAGCAGCCAGGTCTTGCCGCTGCCGGCACAGGCTTCAACCACGACACTGCGCCGGGGGTCGAGGGCGATGCGATGGGTCATACCCACTCCCCTTTCCGGCATACCCCGCGCACTTCGCAATAGCCGCACACCGCGTCGATGCCATTCGCGGGCAATCCCGTCCCGTTGCGCAGCGCAGCCATCACCCGCTCAAGGCGCTCGGCATTGAGTTGTGCCAGTTGCGCGGCATTCTGCTGCGGCGCGACCGATCTCACCTTGCCATTCTCGATGCTGACAAATGCCGCATCCGCTGCCTCGTACGCGTAGGCGTAGCAGGCGAGCTGCACATCCTCGCCCGGCTCTTTCAATTTGTTGCGCAACACGGCCTCGCTCTGGGTCTTGTAATCCAGCACGCACTTCTCATCCCCCCTGACATCCAGCCGGTCGATGCGTCCGCGCAGGCGCACGCCTTCCAGCGGCCAATCGAATTGGGTCTCTGCTTCAGCGTAACGCCAGCCTTCTGCTTCACGCTTGGTCTGCCATTCCAGATAGGCGGGGAGTGATTTGTACCAGCGCGCCAGCCAGGCGCGCGCGGCGAAATCCCGCGCCAGCAGATCGGCGAACACTTCTTCGCTGATGCGGCGCAGAACGGCATCCATCTCCGCCGCATCATGCCCGCTCACTTGGGCATAGCGTTCGTGGAAGCGTTGCAGGATGCCGTGCACCCGCTCGCCATAATCGCGCTTCTCGATGGCCTCCTGCACCTCGTCGAGTTCGTTCAGGCGCAGGATGTGCCGCGCATGGAATTGGTAGGGACAGGCGACCAGCGAGTTGTAAGCGCTGATGCTGACGCTGCCGGGCACGTCCGCCGCTGCCACACTCGGCATCGCTCGCGCTGATTGCGGCAGCGCAACGTGGCGCGCGTCTTCCGTCGCCAGATAACCATGCAGTTCGCGCTCGGCAAGAGCGTCAGCGTGCGCGTGCTCCTGTTCATCGCGCAGTATCTGCAAGTACGGGCTCAACAACCTGGCTTCACCGTTATGATCCTTCTGCCAGGTGACGAGCACCGTGCCGTTCATGGCCAACAACGCCCGCAAATCGTCGCGCTGTTGCGCGGCGTGCGTGGCGCGCGTGGGCAGATTCAAATTGCCGCGCACCGCATCATTGAACCAGCGCCCGCCGTCCGCCGCGCCCGGCAGATGATCCGCATCGCAACCCAGCAACAGCACCGCATCGAAGCTGCGCCAGCGGGTCGCGGCAAGATGGGTGAGGCGCACCGGACTGTCGATGCTGCGGTCGCGAAAGGTCTGCGTATCCAGTTGCTGCGCCAGCCAGCGCCGCCATTCGCTGAAGGCGTAGCGCCCCGCGTCCCGCGCCAGCTCTTGCTGCCATGTTTCCAGGGCGTGCAACAACTGCTGGCCGGCATCATCCTGCTGCAGGCCGCTGTCGATACCCAACACCTGCAAACTGTCGCGCAACGCCGCCAGCCATTGGGTCAATGTTTTTTTCCTGCCCTGCTCCAGCAGCGCTGCTGCCTGCCGCAAGCGTGCCAGTGGCCGATGCAGCGCGGTTTCATGTTCGATCAGGGTGGTGAATTTATCCAGTCCGGCGACGACACCCTGCTTGCGCAACAGTTGCTCCAGTTGATAGACCGCCGACTTGCGTTCGCTCGCGCTCATGTCGGCGAAGATGAACGGCGATTTGAGCAGATCGAGCAGGTCGTGATGATAGAAATCGCTTTGCAGCGCGGTGAGCCAGCGCTCCAGCACCGTGCTCACCGACAGCGTGGCAAGGGTCCAGCCGGTCTCGTCCGCCACCAGCACTTCGGCGCGCTCCAACAGGGCGCGCAGGCGCCGCGCCACCACGCGGTCTTGCGCCACGATGGCGATGTCACACCTGCCCTCGTTCAACCAGAGGCGTACCTGCATGGCAGCCGCACAGGCTTCCTGCTCCAATGAGGTAGCAGCGAAAAAATGCGGCGCACCGCTTTGCATTCCCATCTCGCGCAAATCGAACACGGTCACAGCCGCGTGCATTGCATATACATCGAGGAACCGCTGCTCCAGCGCATCCCAATCCGAAGCACGCAGCACGTACAAAGGCCTGTCCGCCCGCGTCGCCAGCTGCGCCAAACGCTGCTGATAAGCGCGCGCCGCATCCAGTTCATGACCTGCCTGCATGGCATGCCAAAGCTCGAACACCAGCCGCGCTTCCAGTTGCAATGTTTCGTTCTGCCTGGCTTGATAAACCTGCCGGACGGCGACGGCGAATGATTCGGCATCGCCCGGCAATTGCCGCAGCGAATACGTCAGTTCGTCAAACAGCTTGAGCAGCTCCCGCGTCATGCTCCACAGATCGGCATTCCGGAACCATGGATGGTTGCGCAGATGCTGATACAGCAAAGCGCTGCGCTGGCTCTCGCTGACCACCGGCACATCAAGGGGAATGCTTTGCGCCCATTCGTTCAGGGTCACCATCTGCGGCAACAACAACGCAGGGCGTTGCGCCGCCCGCATGAGCGCCTGCGCCAGCGGTTGTGTTGCATGGTAATTGGGCAGAATGATCGTGATGCCGCGCAGGTCGGGCGCGGGATGCGCGGCGAGGATGCGCCGCGCGATCTGATCGAAATGACGGGTTGCCGGATTCACCGTTGCAGCAGGTGCAGTTTGTCTTTGACGTTGAGCCATGCGTCCGCATCGGCTGGCGCATCTTTCTTCGCCACGATGGGCTTCCACACCTTGGCGAGTTCGGCATTCAGCGCAATGTACCGGCGCTGGTCGGCGGGCACCTCGTCCGCGGCGAAGATGGCGTTGGCCGGACATTCGGGCACACACAGCGCGCAGTCGATGCACTCATCGGGATCGATGACGAGGAAATTCTCTCCCTCGCGAAAACAATCCACCGGGCACACTTCGACGCAGTCGGTGTATTTGCAGCGGATGCAGTTGTCGGCGACGACGTAGGTCATGCCGAATTCTAACCGGTTTTGCGCGAAATGCCTTGCAGCCAGTGTTGATAGAGACGTTCGGCGATGCGCTGCAGCGGCGGCAATTTATCGTGCATCTGTTGTTGCATGGTCGCGGCCGTTTGTACCGCGGGACTGTTGCGGGCGGCATCGATCTCCTCCGCACCGACTTCGCACCAGTCGCGGATCATCTGTTCGTTCATCTCGATATGGCATTGCAGCGCCAGATGTTTGCCCAGGGCATATCCCTGGTTGGCACAGTGTGCGCTGGCAAGCAGATGCACGGCGCCCGGCGGCAGCGCAAAGGTCTCGCCGTGCCAGTGGAATGAATCGAATCGCCCGGGGTCGCCGAACCACGCGCGTGCCGTGGCGTTGTCGGACACCGTCACCTCGCCCCAGCCGATTTCTTTTACCGGATTCCGGCTCACCTCAGCGCCCAACGCCCTTGAGATGAGTTGTCCGCCGAGGCAATGGCCCAGCAGGGGAATGTCTTGCGCGTGCGCCTCGCGGATGAGCGAGAACTCCCGCGCGATCCACGGCAGATCGTCATTCACGCTCATTGGCCCGCCCATGAAGGCGAGAGCGGAAAAAGCTTTTGCGGTCGTCGGCACAGGATCACCCCCATCAACGCTGATCAGTCGCCACGGAATGGCATGACGGTCGAGAAAATCAGCCAGATAGCCCGGACCTTCGGCGGCAGAGTGGCGAAAGATAGCTACTGGCTTCATCTCCATTTACTCCCTGGTCTTGTCTCTTTCGATCAGCGCATAGGCTGAATGATTGTGGATGGATTCAAAGTTCTCCGACTCGACCACATAGGCCTCAATGCGCTCATCCGCGTTGAGTGCGGCAGCGATGTCGCGCACCATATCCTCGACGAACTTGGGATGATCGTAGGCATACTCCGTCACATATTTCTCGTCCGGACGTTTGAGCAGACCGTACAGCTCGCTGGATGCCTGATCTTCCGCCATGCGCACCAGCTCCTCGATCCACACCACACCTTTGGTTCGCACGGTGAGGGTGACGTGCGAGCGCTGGTTGTGCGCGCCGCGCTCGGAAATTTTCTTTGAGCAGGGGCACAGACTGGTCACCGGCACCAGCACTTTCATGCTGAAACGGTA
>CAZSIO010000039.1:4200-8774 GCA_964606865.1 uncultured Sideroxydans sp. | reverse complement strand
AACTGTATCTTGCGCTGGTCTTTCACCAGCGCAAGATTCTCGTTATAGATGGTGACGGCGACACTGCGTTGATCTTGCAGCGTGCTGCGCAGCTCGTCGGCCTGTGCAACAGCGCATGGCAAAACAGCCAGCAAAAGGACGATCAGGCTACGGCATTGGTGTAGCGGCATGATGATCTCCGATCAGTTGGGGTGTGTTTGGCGAACTCGTTCAGGCGATTCACAGACAAAATAGAACCCGGGGAGCATGGGTTGTGTGCGCAACCCAGGAGCGTGTCGTTACACCCCTACGCCAGCCCCACAAATACATTCTGCACATCGTCATCCTCGTCGATGGCTTCAAGGAAGGCCTCCACCTCCTCGCGCTCGGCGTCGCTACTGATCGTTACCGGATTCTTCGGGCGGTAGCCCAGTTGGGCGGAAACGACGGTGAAGCCCTGCGCGGGCAGCGCCTTGCACACGGCATCCAGGTCGGTGACATCGGTAATAAACAGGGTTGCGCCCTCTTCGGAGGGTTCAAGATCCTGCGCGCCCGCTTCGATCGCGGCGACTTCGGCATCTGCATCCTTTGCATTCGGTGTCGCCTCAATCATGCCCACATAATTAAAATCCCATGAGACTGAACCTTCCGCACCGAGCTGCCCCTTGCGGAACAACACGTTCATGCTGGACTTGGTGCGATTAAGGTTGTCAGACAGGCATTCGACGATGACGGGCACGCGATGCGGGGCGAAGCCCTCGTAAACGAGACGCTCCAATTGCGCCCCGCCATCAAGCAGCCCTGCCCCCTTTTTGATGGCGCGATCCAGCGTGTCTTTCGGCATAGAGGCTTTTTTGGCCTGCTCAACCACCAGGCGCAGGCGTGAATTCAAGCTTGGGTCGGCCCCGCCTTTGGCTGCAACCATGATTTCTTTGGCGAGTTTGCCAAATATCTTGCCCTTTGCGTTGGCTGCGACTTCTTTGTGTCTGGCTTTCCACTGTGCGCCCATGTCTAAATCTCTTCCAGGTTGGTTGCTAAAAAATATTGAGCGCGCATCTTGCCTCAAGTGGCACGCCGCTTCAATCCAATCTGTGCAGAGGGGCTTATCCAGCCCCCTTCAATACCTGCAAGAAATCATCGCCGTATCGGGTTAATTTTGACTGCCCCACGCCGTTGATCTGCCCTAACTCAATCAAGTTCTTTGGCTTGCGATTGAGCATCTCCAGCAAAGTGCTGTCGTGGAAGATGACATAGGGCGGCACGCCCTGCTCGCGCGCGAGTTCCATGCGTTTGGCTTTGAGGACCTGCCACAGCGGATCTTCGTTGGCTCCTGCGAAAGCTTCGCGCAAACGCGAACCACGCTCGGCTTTGCTGGATTTCCGTTTGGCCGGTTCGGCATCGCGGCGTAACCACACTTCCTTTTCGCCGCGCAGCACAGGGCGCGCGGCTTCGGTGAGTTTCAATCCGCCGTAGGCTTCCATGTCCACGTTGATGAATCCGGCGGCAACGAGCTGGCGATACACACTGCTCCACTGTTGCTGCGCCAAATCTTTACCAATACCGAAGGTGCTGAGTTGCTGGTGATTAAATTGTTCGACTTTCGGCGTGGCCTTGCCCAGCAGTACATCAATGAGATGTGCCACACCAAAGCGTTGCCCGGTGCGATAGACACAGGACAACGCCATCTGCGCAGCCTGTGTGGCATCCCATGTATCGACCGGTGACAGGCAGTTATCACATTCGTTGCACTGGCCCGGATGTTCCTCGCCGAAGTAGCGCAGCAGGGTCTGGTGGCGACAGGTGGTGGATTCGCAGAAGCCAAGCAGGGCATCGAGCTTTTGCAGTTCGACACGCTTGCGTTCCTCGGGCGCGTCACCGGACAGCAACATCTGGCGCATCGACACCACATCGCCCAGGCCGTAAGCCATCCACGCGTCCGCGGGCTGGCCGTCGCGCCCGGCGCGTCCCGTTTCCTGATAGTAACCTTCCATGCTCTTGGGCAGATCAAGGTGGGCGACGAAGCGCACGTTTGGCTTGTCGATGCCCATGCCGAAGGCGACGGTGGCGACCATGATCACGCCCTCTTCGCGCAGGAATTTTTTCTGATTTTTGCTGCGCAGGGATGCATCCAACCCGGCGTGATACGGCAGAGCATCCCAGCCCTGGTCCTTGAGCCACGCGGCGGTCTCTTCCACTTTCCTTCGCGACAGGCAATACACGATTCCGGCATCATTTGGATGTTCTGTTTCAAGGAATGTTTGCAATTGTTTGCGGGCATTGTCCTTGAGCGTGACGCGGTAGCGGATGTTGGGACGGTCGAAGCTGGAAACGAATTGCTTTGCCCGTTCCAGCGCCAGGCGCTCGATGATTTCATGCCGAGTCGGCGCATCCGCCGTGGCGGTGAGCGCGATGCGCGGCACATTGGGGAAGTGCTCGTGCAATACCGTCAGCGCTCGGTACTCGGGCCGGAAATCATGTCCCCACTGCGAGACGCAATGTGCCTCATCGATAGCGAACAGGGCGATGCGGTTGTCCTGATTCAGGCGTTCCAGCAGATTCAGAAATCCTTCAGTCAGCAACCGTTCCGGCGCGACATACAACAGCTTCAGTTCGCCGCACATCACAGACCGCGACACCTCGCGTGCCGCATCAGCGTTCAGACTGGAATTGAGGAAAGCAGCAGGCACACCGAGTTGCTTGAGTGCGTCAACCTGGTCCTGCATCAGCGCGATCAATGGCGACACCACAATACCGATCCCTGGACGCAGCAGCGCAGGAATCTGGTAACAAATGGATTTACCACCGCCGGTTGGCATCAACACCAGCGCATCGCCCCCGCCGGCAACATGCTCGACAATGGCCTGCTGCGCGCCGCGAAAAGTGGCGTAGCCAAAAGTGTCATGCAGAATCTGCTGCGAAGTTACGTCAGTCATCGTGAGTCAAGCGTGCCAAGGGTTGACAAGCTTACCGCACCAGAGCCAGGCCGGCAGCATTCATCTGTTCACGGTGGTATGATTTGGAGGTTCAATAAATTCAGCCATAAGAAGGGGAAATTTAATGTCTATCCACACCATTGCCTCCCAGCCATTTTCCGATCAAAAACCCGGCACATCGGGTCTGCGCAAAAAAGTCCCGGTGTTCCAGCAACCGCACTATCTCGAAAACTTCGTGCAATCCATTTTCGACAGCATTGCCGCACCGCATGGGGCAACGCTGGTTCTTGGTGGCGACGGCCGTTTTTATAACCGCACCGCGATCCAGACCATTCTGAAGATGGCGGCTGCCAATGGTTTCGGCAAGGTGATGGTGGGACAAGGTGGCATCCTTTCCACCCCGGCGGCCTCATGCGTTATTCGCAAATATAAGACCTTCGGCGGCCTGATTCTTTCCGCCAGCCATAATCCGGGCGGCCCGGAAGGTGATTTCGGCATCAAATTCAATGGCAGCAACGGCGGGCCGGCCACGGAAACAGTAACCGAAGCGATCTTCACCCGCAGCAAGTCCATCACCGGATACCGCATCCTCGACGCGGCAGATGTGGCGCTCGACACGCCGGGCACTGCCACTTTGGGCGATATGCAGGTGGAGGTGATCGATCCGGTCAATGACTACGCCGAACTGATGGAATCCCTATTCGACTTTGCCGCGATACGCGCCCTATTAAAGGGCGAATTCCGCATCAAGTTCGACGCCATGCACGCGGTGAACGGCCCATATGCCAAAGAAATTCTCGAAGTACGACTAGGTGCGCCTGCGGGCAGCGTGATGAATGCAATCCCGCTGGAAGATTTTGGCGGCGGGCATCCAGACCCCAATCTGACCTATGCGCACGACCTGGTTGAGATCATGTATGGCCCCAATGCACCGGATTTTGGCGCGGCTTCAGACGGGGACGGTGACCGCAATATGATCCTTGGCCAGCGCTTCTTCGTGACGCCGTCTGACAGTCTCGCGGTCATTGCCGCCAATGCCAAGCTGGCCCCCGGTTATCGCCAGGGTCTGGCGGGTATCGCCCGCTCGATGCCGACCAGCGCGGCGGCGGACCGTGTCGCCTTGGCGCTGCACATCCCCTGCTTCGAAACACCGACCGGCTGGAAATTCTTCGGCAATCTGATGGATGCAGGCAAAGTCACGTTATGCGGGGAAGAAAGTTTCGGCACTGGCTCCAGCCATGTACGGGAAAAGGATGGTCTGTGGGCCGTCCTGTTCTGGCTCAACATCCTGGCGGCTCGCAAGCAATCGGTTGAAACCATCGTGCGCGAGCACTGGGCGAACTATGGTCGCAACTTCTATTCACGCTACGACTATGAGGCAATCCCAACCGAGGGCGCAAACGGCGTGATGCAGCACCTGCGCGGCAGTTTTGCCACACTCACCGGCAAAAAATTGGGCAAATACACAGTAAAAACTTGTGATGATTTCAGCTACACCGATCCGGTGGACGGCAGTGTCAGCCAGAATCAGGGCATCCGCATTCTGTTCAGCGACGGCTCGCGCATCATCTTCCGGCTTTCCGGCACTGGCACCGAAGGCGCAACGTTAAGAGTTTATCTGGAAGCCTATGAAGCGGATGTTTCGCGCCATCATCTGGACGC
>CAZSIO010000039.1:0-4100 GCA_964606865.1 uncultured Sideroxydans sp. | reverse complement strand
CAGGATGTAGGTGACGACACGCATCAGGACACCCCTAAAAATCCCACTTTCGTCGCCATGCCATGTTGCTCACAAAAAATTACTCCTTGCATATTAGATATATGCGGCGTCGAAATTTTTTGCTCGCGCCTTGCCTGGCTTAGAAACTTGAATTTTTAGAAGCATCCATCAGCCCAGCTGGTAAAAAGCCTCGCGACCGGGATAGGATGCGCTGTCACCAAGATCTTCCTCGATGCGCAGGAGTTGGTTGTATTTAGCCATGCGGTCAGAGCGTGACAACGAGCCTGACTTGATCTGCATCACGTTGGTCGCCACAGCCAAATCAGCGATGGTGGAGTCTTCCGTTTCGCCGGAACGGTGAGAAATCACGGCGGTATAACCGGCACGCTTCGCCATCTCGATGGCAGCAAAGGTTTCAGTCAGCGTACCGATCTGGTTCACCTTGATCAGAATGGAGTTGGCAATGCCCTGTTTAATTCCCTCGCGCAATATCTTGGTGTTGGTTACGAAGACATCATCACCAACCAATTGGATTTGCTTGCCCATCCGCTCCGTCATCAGCTTCCAGCCCGGCCAATCCAGTTCACTCATTCCATCCTCGATGGAGATGATGGGGTACTTGTCCACCCAGGTCGCATACAGGTCAACCATTTGTTGCGAGGTGAGTTTCAGTCCATCCGCCTTGAGGTGATACAGACCGTCCTGATAAAACTCCGAAGCTGCCGGGTCCATGGCGATTGCCACATCCGTGCCTGGAACATAGCCTGCCGCTTCGATGGCCTCGACGATGACTTTCAGCGCAGCCTCGTTCGAACCCAGCGCGGGCGCAAAACCACCTTCGTCACCAACAGTCGTTGGCAACCCGCGTTTGTGCAATACCGCTTTAAGCGAATGGAACACTTCGGCCGCACAACGCAGTGCCTCGCGGAAACTGGACGAACCGACCGGCACAATCATGAATTCCTGCATGTCCGCACCGCCTGTGGCGTGCGCTCCACCGTTGATCACGTTCATCATCGGTACCGGCATCTCCATGCGCGCCGCGCCGCCAAAGTAGCGATACAGCGGCAAACCGGATTCTTCCGCAGCCGCTTTGGCCACTGCGATGGACACAGCCAGGATTGCGTTGGCACCCAGGCGTCCTTTGTTATCCGTACCATCCAGATCGATCATCGTCTGGTCGATAAACGCTTGTTCAGAAACATCCAGACCGATGATTGCTTCGGCGATTTCGGTATTCACATTTTCAACGGCCTTGAGCACGCCCTTGCCCAAATAACGCTGCTTGTCGCCATCACGCAATTCAACCGCCTCTTTGGTTCCGGTCGAAGCCCCGGACGGCACAGCGGCACGCCCCATCACGCCGGACTCCAACAACACATCTGCCTCAACCGTGGGGTTACCACGGGAATCCAGAATCTCACGCGCTACAACATCAACGATTGCACTCATTCTTTTTCCTTCGCTCACAGGCTTTTCAAGTTAAATTTCTCTTCAATAAAACCATGCTGCTTCACCAATGCGTCGAGCGCCTTGAGTGTTTGCAACAATTCTTGCAGATGTCCCAGCGGGAATGCATTGGGACCATCCGATAATGCCTTGGCCGGTTCAGGATGTGTTTCCATGAACAATCCCGCCACACCCGCCGCGACCGCCGCGCGGGCCAACACCGGCACAAATTCGCGCTGTCCACCACTGGCCGTCCCCTGCCCACCCGGCAGCTGCACCGAGTGCGTGGCATCAAACACCACCGGACAACCCGTCTCGCGCATCACCGCCAAGGAGCGCATGTCAGACACCAGATTGTTGTAGCCGAACGAGGCGCCGCGCTCGCACACCATGATGGTGTCGCCGCCGCTCACTTCACGCGCCTTGTCCACCACGTTCTTCATATCCCACGGCGACAGGAATTGGCCTTTCTTGATGTTTACCGGTTTACCGGATTTCGCCACAGCATGAATGAAATCGGTCTGGCGGCATAGAAATGCCGGCGTCTGCAACACATCAACCACTGCCGCCACAGCCGCAATCTCATCTTCGTCATGCACGTCAGTCAACACGGGAACGCCAATCTGAGTTTTTACCTTTTCCAGAATCTTCAAACCGGCTTCCATGCCAAAGCCGCGAAACGTCTTGCCCGAACTGCGGTTGGCTTTGTCGTAGGAAGATTTGTAGATGAACGGGATGCCGAGTTTCTGGCAGATTTCTTTCAACTGCCCGGCTGTATCGAGCGCCATCTGTTCGGATTCGATCACGCAGGGACCGGCAATCAGAAACAATGGCTGATTCAAGCCAACCTCAAAGCCACACAATTTCATGCTCCCTCCTTGCGTGCCACGGCAGCTTCGACATAAGCCTTAAACAGCGGATGTCCGGCTCTGGGCGTAGAGGTGAACTCGGGGTGAAACTGCACGCCAACAAACCAGGGATGCATGGTCTGTGGCAACTCCATCATCTCCGGCAAATCTTCAGAGGGGGTGCGCGCAGAAATAATCAATCCGTTCTTCTCCAACGCGGGAACATAATAGTTGTTCACTTCATAGCGATGACGGTGACGCTCATTCACTTCATCGCCATAGATTCGTTGCGCCATCGTGCCGGGTTTGACAGGGCAACGCTGCGAGCCAAGTCGCATGGTGCCGCCCATATCCGAATCGGCACTGCGCTTCGCCACCTTGCCGTCGCGGTCCAGCCATTCGGTGATCAGCGCCACGACCGGATGATCGGTGTCCAGATTGAATTCGGTACTGTTCGCATCGCCCATGCCTGAAACGTGGCGCGCGTATTCAATGACCGCGAGTTGCATGCCAAGGCAGATGCCAAGGTAAGGAATCTTGTTCTCGCGGGCATAACGAATCGCGGCAATTTTACCTTCCGTCCCGCGCACACCAAAACCGCCGGGAACGAGGATTGCATCCAGATTCTTCAGACAATCAACACCCTCACTTTCAATGACTTCAGAATCCAGGTACTCAATGTGAACACGGGTGGACGTATGGATGCCCGCATGACGCAAAGCCTCGATCAAGGATTTGTACGACTCTGTCAGCTCGGTGTATTTGCCGACCATGCCAATCGTGACCTGATGATGCGGATTTTCTTGCGCGGTGATGAGTTTTTGCCATACCGAAAGATCGGCGGGCGGAGCATTTAGGGCCAACTCTTCACAGATGATGCGATCCAGCCCTTGCTCGTGCAACATCTGCGGAATCTTGTAGATGCTATCCACATCCCACATCGAGATGACACTTGCTTCCCGCACATTGGAGAACAGCGAAATCTTGGCGCGCTCATCATCCGGAATGCGCCGGTCCGCACGACAGATCAAAGCGGTAGGGAAGATACCGATCTCACGCAACTTCTGTACGCTGTGCTGTGTCGGCTTGGTCTTCAATTCGCCCGCAGTCGCGATATAGGGCACCAGTGTAAGATGCACATACGCCACTTGGTTGCGCCCCATGCGCAGCCCCATTTGGCGCGCGGCTTCAAGGAACGGCAACGACTCGATGTCACCGACCGTGCCGCCGATCTCGACAATAGCCACATCTGCCTTGCCATCAAGAGAGGCTGCAGCGCCTCGTTCGACAAAGGCTTGAATCTCATTGGTGATATGCGGAATCACTTGCACCGTCTTACCCAGATATTCTCCGCGGCGCTCCTTGCGGATCACGCTTTCATAGATCTGGCCGGTGGTGAAATTATTGGCTTTGCGCATCTTGGCCGAGATGAAGCGCTCATAGTGCCCCAGATCCAGATCAGTCTCGGCGCCATCTTCAGTAACGAACACCTCGCCATGTTGAAACGGACTCATCGTGCCCGGATCGACATTGATATACGGATCCAGCTTGAGCATCGTGACTTTGAGGCCACGCGACTCCAGGATGGCCGCAAGTGAAGCGGCGGCGATGCCTTTTCCAAGGGAAGAGACAACGCCGCCGGTAATAAAGATGTACTTGGTCATGGCTTGCAATTGTATCGTAAAAAGAAGGTGCTCTCAAAAGAAGAAACACAAAACAACAAAGCCCTCGCGAGGAGGGCTTTGTTGTTTATAAGGAGTCTGACGATGACCTACTTTCACATGCGGATGCACACTATCATTG
>CAZSIO010000038.1:0-8927 GCA_964606865.1 uncultured Sideroxydans sp. | reverse complement strand
AAGCAGAACGGCATGCGCAGCGAGTTCGACGCGGACAAGTTGCGCACCAGTTTCAATCGCGCCCTGCACAAGCGTCCGGTGTCCACCGAGATGGTGGACGCGGCCATCGACCACGTCACGCAAAAGGTGTTCGCGTTCGGCGAGCGCGAGATTGGTTCGCGCCAGATTGGCGAGCTGGTGATGAAAGAGCTGCTGAAGCTGGACAAGGTCGCCTACATCCGCTTCGCCTCGGTGTATAAAAGTTTTCAGGATGTGGACGACTTCACCGATGCGGTGGATGCGGTGCGCAAAACGCCCGCGCGTCGGCGCAAGAGCGTTTGACTTCGATACGGCAGTTGATCACGCGGAGGCGCGGAGTGCGCGGAGAAGTTCGGAGAGAATATGAGCGATACGCCTTATCCGGACTGTTTCGCCGTGACATTGAATTTACTCCGCGTGCTCCGCGCCTCCGCGTGAGGCTGATTTTGGGGAGTTGAGCATGTTTGTTGCTGCCGACAGTGAGTGGATGGCGCATGCGCTGCAACTGGCGCAGCGCGGCCTGTTGACCACTACGCCCAATCCGCGCGTCGGCTGCGTGCTGGTCAAGGGCGGAAAGAATATTGGCGAGGGCTGGCACGTGCGCGCCGGCGAGCCGCATGCCGAGGTGCATGCGTTGCGCGCGGCGGGCGCGGCAGCGCAAGGCGCGACCGCCTATGTCACGCTGGAGCCGTGCAGCCACCACGGGCGCACACCGCCCTGTGCGGAGGCGCTGATCGGTGCGCGGGTGGCGCGGGTGGTGTGCGCGATGCAGGACCCGAATCCGCAGGTTGCCGGACAAGGCATTGCCAAATTGCGCGCCGCCGGAATGGCCGTTGAGGCCGGATTGATGGAAGCCGCCGCGCGCGAACTGAATATCGGTTTCGTGTCGCGCATGACGCGCGGCCTGCCTTTCGTGCGCAGCAAGATCGCGGCCAGCCTGGACGGCCGCACCGCGCTGGCGAACGGAGTGAGCCAATGGATCACCGGCGCGGCGGCGCGGCAGGATGTGCAGCACTGGCGCGCGCGTTCCTGCGCGGTGCTGACCGGTATCGGCACGGTGCTGGCGGATGATCCGCAATTGAATGTGCGCATCGCAACCGAACGGCAACCGTTGCGCGTGGTGCTGGACAGCACGCTGCGCATATCGCCCTCGGCGCGTATTGTGCAAGGCGGCGGGACACTGATCTATACGGTCTCCGCCGCTGCGCAGAAACACGATGCACTGACCGCACGCGGTGCCGAAGTGATCGTGATGCCGTCCGCCGCCGCGCAGCTTGATCTCACTGCGGTGCTGCGCGATCTGGCGCGGCGCGGCATAAATGAAGTGCTGGTGGAGGCGGGCAAGACGCTGAACGGTGCGCTGCTGCGCGCCGGACTGGTGGATGAATTGGTGCTGTATCTGGCGCCGCAATTGCTGGGTGATGCGGCGCGCGGTATCGCCGATCTGGGCGAGCTGCTGCGGCTGGAACAAAAAGTGGAGTTGGCCTGGCGCGACGTGCGCCGGGTGGGCGGGGATTTGCGCATTACGGCGGAGATAAAACATGTTTAGTGGAATCATTGCGGACGCCGGTCTGATCAAGAAAGCGGAGGATCGCGAAGGCGGCCTGCGCCTGACGGTGGCGACCGAAGTATTGGGCATGGACGATGTCGTCTTGGGCGACAGCATCGCGGTGAACGGCGTGTGTCTTACCGTGATCAAGGTCGATGGCAACGATTTTGTGGTGGACGTTTCGCGCGAGACGATGGATTGCACCGCCGGCCTGGACCGGCAGGGCGCGCACGTCAATCTGGAAAAGGCGATGCGGCTGTCCGACCGCATCGGCGGGCATCTGGTGAGCGGCCATGTGGACGGCGTGGGCGAAGTGGTCGCATTCAACGACATCGGCGAGAGCTGGCGCCTGATCGTGCGCGCGCCGCAGGCGCTGGCGAAGTACATCGCAGTGAAAGGCTCCATCACCATCAACGGCGTGAGCCTGACGGTGAACCGCGTGGCAGGCAACGAGTTCGAGGTGAACCTGATCCCGCACACGCTGGAAGTGACGACATTGAACGAGCTGGAAAAAGGGGCGCGCGTGAATCTGGAGATCGATCTCATCGCGCGCTATGTGGAACGCATGATGCAGGCAGAGAAAGAGCAGAACCCATGACAGACGTAGCACCGATCACAGAGATCATCGAAGAGATACGCGCCGGCCGCATGGTCGTGCTGGTGGACGAGGAAGACCGCGAAAACGAGGGCGACCTGGTCTTTGCGGCCGAATTTGCCACGCCGGAAATGGTCAATTTCATGGCGCGGTACGGGCGCGGCCTGGTCTGCCTGACGCTGACCCAGGCGCATTGCAAGCAGCTCGACCTGCCGCTGATGGTGCGCGAGAACGGCCTGCCGCTGGCGACCAATTTCACCCTCAGCATCGAAGCGGCGAGCGGGGTCACCACCGGCATTTCGGCAGCCGACCGCGCGCGCACCATTCTGGCGGCGGCGAACAAGGATGCCAGGCCGGGCGACATCGTGCAGCCCGGTCACATCTTTCCGCTGATGGCGCAGAACGGCGGGGTGCTGGTGCGCGCCGGCCATACCGAAGCGGGCTGCGACCTGGCGCAACTGGCGGGTGTGACGCCGGCTGCTGTCATCTGCGAGATATTGAAGGAGGACGGCGAGATGGCGCGCCTGCCTGACCTGATCCCGTTTGCCAAACAGCATGGTTTGAAGATCGGCACCATTGCCGACCTGATCGAATACCGTTCACATCACGAAACGCTGGTCGAGCGCGTCGGCCAGCGCACGCTGCAAACCGCATATGGTGAATTCGAGTTGTTCGTTTATACCGACAAGAGCACGCAGCGCACCCATCTGGCGCTGGTGCATGGCGAGGTGCGACCGGAATTCGAAACGCTGGTGCGGGTGCACGAGCCGCTGTCGGTGCTGGATTTCATGGAGCAGGTCAGCTTCGGCCAGAGCACCAGCGTGCACGAGGCGATGCAGAAGATCAGTGCGGCATCCGGCGGGGTGCTGGTGCTGATGCATCAGGACGAGACCGCCGAGACCCTGCGCGCACGCGCTCTGGATAATCAGGCCGACCATCACGTGAATAAATGGGACCCCAAGAGTTACGGCATCGGCGCGCAGATCCTGCGCGATGTCGGCGTGGGCAAGATGTGTCTGATCGCCACCCCGCGCAAGATGCCGAGCATGACCGGCTTCGGGCTGGAGATCACCGGATATTGTTCCGCCAAGGAAAAAATTTCTATTAAGGATAAAAAATGAGAGAGATCGAAAAGAACCTGAATGGCGCGGGCATGCGCATCGGCATCGTGCAAAGCCGTTTCAACCCGGTCGTGTGCGAAGGATTGTTGGCGGCCTGCCACGCGCAACTGTTGCAGAGCGGCGTGGCGGACGAGGACATTGTGCTGGCCACCGTGCCCGGCGCGCTGGAGATTCCGCTGGTGCTGTGGGAGATGGCGGAGAGCCACGACTACGATGCGCTGATCGCGCTGGGCGCGGTGATCCGCGGCGACACCTATCATTTCGAGATCGTCTCCAACGAATCCGCGCGCGGCGTGGGCGAGGTGCAACTGGCGACCGGCCTTCCCATCGCCAACGCGATCCTGACCACCGACACCGACGAACAGGCCGAGTCGCGCATGAGCGTGAAGGGCGCAGAAGCGGCGCTGGTCGCCATCGAGATGGTCAATCTGGCGCGGGAACTGGCATGACCGCAACGAAGAAAGCCGCAGCCAGCCCGCGCCACCGCGCGCGCGAGCTGGCCTTGCAGGGCATCTACGAGTGGCGTCTGTCCGGCAGCAGCGCGACCCAGATCGGCCGCAGCACCGGCGACGACAAAAGCCTGGGGCGCTACGACAGCGAGCTGTACCAGCAATTGCTGCGCGGCACCATCGCGCAACAGGAGGCGCTGGGCGAACTGATCAAGCCGCATCTGGATCGCGCGCTGGACGAATTGAGTCCGGTCGAATTCTCGGTGCTGTTGCTCGGTGCTTACGAGCTGGCGCAGCAACCGGAAGTGCCGTATCGCGTGGTGATCAACGAGGCGGTGGAACTGGCCAAGACCTTCGGCGGCAGCGACGGGCACAAGTTCGTCAACGGCGTGCTGGATAAATTGGCGGCGCAGGTGCGCGCGGTGGAAATCAAAGCGAAGTAAAAACCTTGCACCACAGAGGCACAGAGACACAAAGAAAAGAAAAGCAAACCGGCCTCGAATCGGGTTGAAGGGTTTGCTCTGTGTTTCTGTGGTGGGTGGTTTAGCCCGATCTTTGCACAATGTTCAAAGCGCGAGATCGTCGCGCCCGAGGCAAGTGCCGCATCTGCATCGAAAGGCTTGCGCCCCGCGCCCAAACGAAACATCGGATCATGACGCAGTGTCTGGCAGTCATTACCGTCCTCGTAGCCCGAGGCGATCTGGAACAGGCGTTGCGTGAGGACTTCGCGGGAAGAATGTATGACATAGCTTGGGTGGCGGCGATCAACCAGTGCCGCAGCAAGCCGTGCAGTCAGTCCGATTTGCCGATCCACACCCCGCAGCAGCAACGGCCCCAGGTCGGAAGACAATCCTCCGCCGGCGAAATCGGCGCGGATGGAAAAGCCTGCGGAAGGAGAAAAACGGAGTTGGGCTGGGGTAGAATTCGGCATGGGTAGAAGGCTGTTTGGGTTGTACGAGCTGTTGGTCTGGTAACCGCAACTCTATCAAATACTTGCAGTCCTTCGCGCCCTCTTTATGCACAATTCAGGCTAAAGCATTCCAATGTGCAAGGCAGGGGAGACGTAATGCGGATAACGCAGCAATATGCATCGATAGCGCTCTTGCTCAGCCTGGCCCTGTTCCTGGCCACTCCGGCTATCGCAGCCACTCCAGCAAAGAACTGTCCGCCAAGCCTGACTGTTGAGGCGAAGCAGCGTCTGGCCCAGCTGGAAAGCACGCGGCAACACATCGGCGATCTCATGTCCGGTGAAATGATCGCGGCAACGCCGCTCGCCGCGCTGTTCGAGGTCGATCTGAATAACGAAGGTGCGGTCGCGAACCGTGTCAGTGAGCTGCAGGCGCTGAAAGCGGCAGGCCGTGCCGCGGCCGACCCCGCCGCCGCTTATCGCGATTGTGCCAAGGCGGGCTCCTCGCTGGCGAAACTGCTGGAACAGATGAAGGACCGGCAACTGATGCTGGATCGGCAACGTCTCGAGTTCCTCGCGCTGTCGCAGGATGCACGCAACGGTTTGATTAACGCGCTGACTGTGCGCAAGCAGCAGGCGATGGCGATCGCCGGACTGGCCGAGGAGCGAAGTGCCGCCGACAAGTTGCAGAATGAAGCCGCCCTTTCCGGTGCCACAGCGGAACAGCGCGCGAAGAGCGCGGCCAGCCTGGATCTGCGCGAGATCGCGGCACAACGGGCGCTGCTGGAAAAGACACGCGAGACGCTGGGGCGCTTGCAGGCGGAGATGGTCACCGAGCTGCAGGAGCGCATCCAGTTCTATCAGCGCACTTCCGACAAGCTGGCCACGTTGGCCGCTGAGACGTTGCAGGGCGCTGCGGGCAAGCCCCTGCTGGACGCCTATCGTGAATCCGTCGTCATCTGGCGCGAACTGGTGGATCGCATCTTCAAGCGGATCGCAGTGCCCGAGAAGCACGTGGCCGTGCCGGACATGCCACAGCTGCCGGGTGACCTGCTGGCAAGACTTAAAGGGACGGCGGAGGCGGAGCAATATCAGAATGCCTATCTCGAAACCGGGAAACTCAAGTCAGAACTTGAGGTCTCGCGATTGCAGCGTTTCGAGCAGGGCAGGAACGATCTCTACCGCCTGCTACAGACTGCGGGGCAGTTGCGCTCTTCATTGCTGAAGCAGAATCTGCAGGCCGGCAACGACGAGATACTGAATCTCTCATCGGAATATTTTCAGGATATCGGGCGCGAGATTCGCATCGTGCCCTATCAGGTGTTGGCGATCTTTTATTCCAAAGCCGTTGATTTCCGCCACAAGGCCAGTTCCGGCATCGACGGTTGGCTGGCCATCTCCAAGCAGTCGTTCATCTTCCTGCTGTTCGTGGCCCTGTTATCTGCCGCTTACGCCGGCTTGCACCGTGTAAGCGCCGCGCTGAATCGATTCCGCAACCATCTGGTGCGGGAAAAATACAATTACGCCTATGCCCGCACATTGGCGCTCTGGATACGGCGGGGCAATGCCTATGTGCCCTGGGTGATCATGCTGTTCGCCGTGTATATCGCCGAGGATCTGCTGGCCGGGACGGACATCACACAGATCGGGCTGATCCTGCCCTACATCGCGTTCTACATGTGGTACCGGATATCGCTGAATCTGGCCGTGTCCATCATGGGGCTGGTGGCTCTCTCTGGCGCGGCCCAGTCGAGCATGGCCGAGATGCAGCGGTTGCTGCGGACGGTACGTTTTGTGGGCATCTTCTTCTTCGTATTGCTGGCTATTCTGCATGCCACGCAGGATGCGGTCGGCGAGGCGCTGGTCTACCGCTTGGTTCACAGCTTTGTGGTGTATGTGGGTCTGGTGGTGTGCGCCTATGCGGCCCGCGAATGGCGCCATGAGATCGCAGTGGCGGCAAATGAATGGTTGCCGGAACGCATCCACCTAACCATAAGCAGGATGGGCAATAGTCGCATGGGTGCATGGTTCTCCAGCTTGCCCGCGCTTTTGCTGGTGATCGCCGCCAGACTGTTGATCCGTATCAAGGCGAAGGCCGGTGAGTTCGACTTCTTCAAGCGCATCAGCGCGGCACTGTTCTTGCGCCAGATCGAACAGGCCAACAAGTCCGAAAGCCAAACCGAAGCCACCAATCGTCAACCACCGCAATTGTCACAGGATTATCTGCACTGGTTCAAGCTCGAGAATGTGGAAGACAAGACACTGTTGGTCGAGCTCGAAAGTGCGCTCCCTGCCGAGATCGAGTCTATCCTCAGCGCATGGTCGGACAACAGTTCTCTCGATCACTCTCTCGCGCTGTATGGCGAGAAAGGCAGCGGCAAATCAAGCCTGCTGGACATGATCGAGATGCGTTACAAGAAATGCGCGGTGCGGCGCATTGACATACCGCCCAAGCTGGTCTCACGAGAAGCGGTGCTGGGCTTTTTCGGCAAGGAGCTGGGAGTGGATCTGTCGCAGGGTGCCGAGTCGCTGCTCAAGGCCGATGAGGGCAAGGAAGATGCCGTGCTGCTCATCGACAATGCACAGAACCTTTTCCTCGGCGAGCTGGGCGGGTTCGAGGGTTATCGCGCCTTTGCCGAATTGATGAACAGCGGCACCGAACATCTGTTCTGGTGCGTGACGTTCAATCTGCGCTCGTGGTATTACCTGCGTGCGGTGTTCGGCGGCATGCCTTTGTTCCGGCGCGCGATCAAGATCGGGGATTTCTCCGAGAAAGACATCATGCATCTGATTGTGGCGCGGCATCAACGCACCGACGCCCATCTGTCTTACGACGACATCATCCGCGCGACGCAGAGCGAGGACGACATCGTGGGCGAGCATCAGGTGGAAAAGCAGTTCTTCCGTCTGTTGTGGGGGCAGTCGAACGGCAACCCGCGCGCGGCGCTTATGTTGTGGATGGCCTCGCTCACCCCGTTGAACGGTGATCGCATGAAGGTCGGTTTGCCCAAATATCCCAAGGTCATCATTAATGAGGAATGGGGTGATGATGCGATGTTCGTCTATGCCGCGATCATGCGTCACGAGAACCTGACGCAGGATGAGGTCGTGGCTGTCACCAACCTGCCGGTGAATATCGTGACCAATACGCTGGGCACCGGATACGATAGGCATCTTCTGGACTGCGGTCGCGACGGGCGCTACCGCATCACGGCGATCGCCCAAGCCAGTTTGACGCGCCTCCTGTTAGGAAAGAATTTCATCTATGAATGAAACTGACCTGAATAAAATCACCGAGATGGCGACCCTGTTCAGGCTGGATCGGGTCTTCCTGCTGTTGCTGGCGTTGCTGCTGCTGGTGCTGTTCGTCAAGGTCATCACCCATGTGGGCGATCTGCTGTACCAGCGTGTGCCGCGGCGACGCATCCTCATCTCGCAGGTCGCCACCACGCTGAACTTCTCCATCTACATCTTCGGCGGGTCATACCTTTTCTACGCCATCCTGCAGCCGCCGCGCGAAGTCATGCTGGCGGCGACCGGCAGTATCGCCGTCGCGCTCGGTCTTTCGCTGAAGGATCTGGTGGCCTCGGTCATCGCGGGTTTCATCCTGTTGTTCGACCGCCCCTTCCAGGTTGGTGACCGTGTCGCTTTCGGCGATGTGTATGGCGAGATCGAGAGCATAGGCCTGCGTTCGGTGCGGCTGGTCACGCTGGACGACAATCTGGTCACCATCCCCAACAACCGTTTCATGTCCGATGTCGTCTCATCCGGCAATGCCGGTGCGCTGGACATGATGCTGGTGTTCGACTTTTACATCGCACTCGATGCCGATATCCGCCTGGCGCGCGACCTGCTCTATGAGGTGGTCGTCACCAGTCGCTATGCCTATCTGAAGAAACCGGTATCCATCGTGATGACCGAGATGCCCATCGCCGAGCGCATCGCGTTGCAGCTCAGGGCGAAAGCCTATGTGATCGACGTGCGCTTCGAGAAGGCCTTCCAGACAGATGTGGTGCTGCGCGCGACCGAGGCGTTCAATCGCCACAACATCAAGCGTCCGCCTGCGGGGGTAGGGCATTAGCCCGATCTTTGCACAAACCAAGTTACAGCAGAGGAACGATTGAATTCAGCACGTAACCGAAACGCAGCGCAAAGCCCCCAACCCCAACTCGTTGGGTGGCGCGAGGAATCGGGTAGAAAACCAGCGGTTGTTGTCCATATGCCTGATCTTTTGAGTGATCGAGATCGAGCACCAGCGCTTTGGGAGGCGTGGCGAAACCGGCGATGT
>CAZSIO010000037.1:0-8951 GCA_964606865.1 uncultured Sideroxydans sp. | reverse complement strand
GCGACCTCATCGGCATCGTGCGCGCCGTGCGCCTGTCGCGCGCGACCATGAAGAACATCCGCCAGAACCTGTTCTTCGCCTTCATCTACAATGTGCTCGGCATCCCCATTGCGGCGGGCGTGCTGTATCCGGTATTCGGCCTGCTGCTGTCGCCGATTATCGCGGCAGCGGCAATGAGTTTCAGCTCGGTATCGGTGATTTTGAATGCGTTGCGCCTGCACCGCGTCGAGTTGTGAAGTTTGGCCACTCAACGATGCAATGGAAGGAACAAGAATCCGGAGCTACCCATGACAGATTGCTGCAACGACAAAGCCTGCGAAATCGACGCGCTGCGCGACCGGCAAAGCTCGACGCTCAAGATCGTGCTGGCGATCAATGCCGTGATGTTCGTTGTCGAACTCACGGCGGGATTGATCGGGCACTCGGTCTCGCTGGTGGCGGATTCACTGGATATGTTGGGCGATGCGCTGGTGTATGGCTTCAGTCTGTACGTGGTGGCGCGCGACGCAAGGATGAAGGCCAAGGCGGCGCTGTTCAAGGGGCTCATCATGCTGGGCTTCGGGCTGTTCGTGCTGGGTCAGACGGTTTACCGCATCGCTGTTCCGCAGCTCCCCATGTTCGAAGCGATAGGCGCGATCGGCCTGCTGGCGCTGGCCGCGAACGGCATGTGTTTTTACCTGCTGTGGCGGCACCGCGAGGACGACATCAACATGAGTTCGGTGTGGCTATGCTCGCGCAATGACATCATCGCGAATGTCTCGGTGTTGTTCGCCGCCGCAGGCGTCTGGCTCACCCAATCGGGCTGGCCGGATATCGCGGTCGGCCTGGCGCTGGCCGCCCTGTTCCTGCGCTCGGCGCTGCATGTGTTGCGCGAATCCCTCAAGGAGCTACGCGTAGCCAGCGATTGATGCCTCACCGATTGCCTGAACATGGCCAAGGGACGGAATATCCCGGCCTTGGCCGGAATACTTTCAAATTTTACCGTTGACAGCCCATTCGGCCACGCCCTCGCGCAGATGCACGGCTGAATAGCCTTCCTGCTGGAGCAAGGCAACCGCATCGACTGCCAACAGACAGTAGGGGCCGCGGCAGTAGGCGACGATGGCGCGGTCTTTGGGCAATTCGCCCAAGCGCTGGCGCAACTCCTCCAGCGGAATCGAACGCGCAAACGGCAGATGCGCGTGCAGATATTCTTCCGACGGTCGCACATCGAGCACCACCACCTCGCCCTTGCGCGCGGCTTTCAGTAAGCTCTCACGGTCGCTGGGCACCAGATCGTTCGGTTGTGTGGCGATCTTCTGCAATGCCAGCCGCAATTCGATCAGGCGCTCCTCCGCCAGCATGTGGATCTCCACCCACAGGTCGGCCACCGCTTTGTCGGCGAGGCGGTAATAGATGTTCTTGCCCTGGCGCTCGGTCTGAACCAGATGCGTCATGCGCAATTCGCGCAAATGCGCGCTGGCCAGCTTCACGCTGATGGAGGCTTCATTGGCCAGCATCTCCACGGTCTTTTCGCCCTGGCAGAGCAACTCGATCAATTCCAGCCGCTTCGGGCTGGAAAACACTTTGCCGATGCGTGCCACCTGCTCATACAGCAGGTCCTTGATCTTGCGTGCGTTCTTCATCTCATCGATCCGTTATGTTTTGGCATGAACGGTTGACACTGTAAATCATCTTGACAGCGCTGAACAGCCAGTGCTCTAATCATTCCAGTAATTATTAGATTGTTAAACATAAAGGAGACGCCATGAAAACCCTGTTTATCCTCAACGACGCACCCTACGGCAGCGAACGCACCTATAACGGACTGCGCTTGGCTGGTTCTCTTTCCAAGGAAAGTGGGAATGAAATACGCATCTTCCTGATCGGCGATGGCGCCTCGGCCGCGCACAAGGGACAGAAGGTACCGCAAGGTTTTTACAACATCGAGGTGATGATCGGAAACGTGGTCAGGCATGGCGGCGAGATCGGTGTTTGCGGCACCTGCATGGAAGCGCGCGGCATGACCGACGACGAGCTTACCAGCGGCGCGCACCACGGCACGCTGGCGGAACTGACCGAGTGGACGGCTTGGGCGGACAAGGTTCTGGTGTTTTAACTTCCGGGGGCGCGCAATTTTCTTCAAACAAATCGGCGCATCTTTTTTTGATGTGGCAGCTTACGCCAGCGCCTTGATCACATCCTCGACGACTTTCTTCGCATCGCCGAACACCATCATGGTCTTGTCCAGATAGAACAGGTCGTTGTCGAGACCGGCATAGCCGGTGGCCATCGAGCGTTTGACCACCAGCACGGTGCGCGCCTTGTGCACTTCGAGGATGGGCATGCCGTAGATGGGGCTGGACTTGTCATTCTTGGCGGCGGGATTGACCACGTCATTGGCGCCGATCACCAGCACCACATCGGTGTCGGCAAAGTCATTGTTGATCTCGTCCATTTCCACCACCTGGTCGTAGGGCACCTCGGCCTCGGCCAGCAGCACATTCATGTGTCCCGGCATGCGTCCCGCCACCGGGTGGATGGCGTAACGCACCTTGACGCCTTTCTCCGCGAGCAGGTTGGACATCTCCTTGATCGCATGCTGCGCGCGCGCCACCGCCAGACCGTATCCCGGCACAATGATGACCGAATCCGCATTGCCCATCAGGAAGGCCGCGTCGTCTGCGCTTCCGCTGCGATATGTCTTCTGCACGCCATCATCAGCGGCGGCCTCGGTGCTGACGCCTCCGCCAAATCCGCCGAGGATTACATTGAGGAAGGCGCGGTTCATCGCCTTGCACATGATGTAGGACAGGATCGCGCCGGAGCTGCCAACCAGGCTGCCCGCGATGATGAGCATGTTGTTGTTGAGGGTGAAGCCGATCCCCGCCGCCGCCCAGCCGGAATAGGAGTTCAGCATCGAGATCACCACCGGCATATCCGCACCGCCGATGGGCACGATAAGCAGGACGCCGAGTGCCAGCGCGATGGCGGTCATGATCAGGAACGGCGTCCACGACGGCTGCATGAAGAAGGCGATGCCGAAACCGACCATCACGATGCCCAGCCCCAGATTCAGCCAGTGTTGTCCGGCAAAACGGATCGGTTTGCCCGACATGCGGCCGGACAATTTAAGGAAAGCGATGATGGAGCCGGTGAAGGTGATCGCGCCGACGAAGGTGCCGATGAACAGCTCGATCCGGTTGCTGGAGTGCAACATCTCGCCCGGCAACGCAATGCCGTAGGCGACCGGATTGTTGAACGCCGACATGGCGACCAGCACCGCCGCCAGACCGACCAGCGAGTGCATCGCCGCCACCAGTTCCGGCATCGCGGTCATCTGGATGCGCTGGGCGATGATCGCGCCGACTGAACCACCGACCGCGATGGCGAGCAGGATGTACATCCAGTTGTGGGTCAGGGTCAGCGTGGTCAGCACGGCGATGACCATGCCGATCATGCCGAATTGATTGCCGCGCCGCGCCGTGGCCGGAGAGCTCAAACCCTTCAGCGTCAGGATGAACAGGACAGCAGCGATCAGGTAAGCGATTGCAACGAAATTGGCTGACATTGGGATTCCTTATTTGCTCTTCTTCTTGAACATGTCCAGCATGCGCTTGGTGACGAGAAAACCGCCGAACACGTTCACCGCCGCCAGCGTCACCGCCACCAGACCCAGCACCGTGCCCACATCCAGCTCCTGCGGGCCGGCAGCCAGCATGGCGCCGACGATGATGATGCCGGACACTGCATTGGTCACCGCCATCAGCGGCGTATGCAGCGCGGGGGTGACGTTCCACACCACGTGGTAGCCGACGAAGATCGCCAGCACGAACACGGTGAGATTCAGAATGACAGGATCGACTCCGCTCATTTCACGCTCCTTTTTATTTGGTGACGACCGCGCCGTCGATCGCGATCAGCGAACCGGCGATGATGTCGTCTTCACGGTTGATGTTGATGGCGCCGCCGTTCTTGGGGTCGCACAGCAGGTTGAGGAAATTGAGCAGGTTGCGCGCGTACAGCGCCGACGCGTCCGCCGCCACCGTGCCGGGCAGGTTGGATTCGCCCACCAGCGTCACGCCGTGCTTGACCACGGTCTGATTCAGTTCAGTCAGCGGACAATTGCCGCCCGCCTCCGCCGCCAGATCGACGATCACCGAACCGGGTTTCATGGATTGCACCATCTCTTCCGTGACCAGCACCGGTGCGGGACGCCCCGGGATCAGCGCGGTCGTAATGACCACATCGGCCTGCGCCACGCGCTTGGCGACTTCCGCCTTCTGCCGGTCCATCCAGCTTTTCGGCATCGGCTTGGCATAGCCGCCCACGCCCGCCGCCGCTTCGCGTTCCTCGTCGGTCTCGTAGGGCACGTCGATGAACTTGGCCCCCAGCGACTCAACCTGTTCTTTCACCGCCGGACGCACATCGGACGCTTCGATCACCGCACCCAGACGCTTGGCGGTGGCGATGGCCTGCAAGCCGGCCACGCCCACCCCCAGCACCACCACGCGCGCGGCTTTCACCGTACCCGCGGCAGTCATCAGCATGGGGAAGAAACGCTTATACAGATTGGCGGCCACGATCACCGCCTTGTAGCCGGCGATGTTCGCCTGCGAGGACAGCACATCCATCGCCTGCGCGCGCGAGGTGCGCGGCAATTTTTCCATCGAGAAGGCGGCCACCCCCTGTTTGGCATACGACGCAACCTGCTCCGCATTGTGCGGGTTGAGCAAGCCGACCAGCACCGTGCCTTTGTTGCATTGCGCCAGCTCGCCGGCGCTCGGCGCCCTGACCTTGAACACGATTTCAGATTGCGCATAGATGTCCGCTGCGCCAACCAGCTTCGCGCCCGCCGCCGCATACTCCGCATCGGGAATGCTCGCGCCGGCACCGGCGCCTTGCTGCACCGCCACCTGATGGCCGACGGCAACCATTTTCTTGACCGTCTCCGGCGTCGCCGCGACGCGGGTTTCACCTGCGAGTATTTCGGCAGGAATACCTATACGCATGAAATCTCTCCTCTGGCGCGTGTTGCAAAACACCCGGCAGGGCCGGGCGTGTAAATTATCGGCGGATTATAGCCGAGCTCGCTGACAAGCTCCAATGCGGCCTGGTTCAGATTTTTCGGCTGATCCTATACTTTAAGTGCGGGTGCGTTTGCAGAATCGGAAGCAATGATGTTTGAGGCAGGCTACCACAAGACCAATCAGGAAAACGATGTGCTGGATGGATTCGATTGGTGGGCGGTACTGGGTTCGAACCAGTGACCCCTGCCGTGTGAAGGCGCTTCTGAATACGCTTGGAAGCCCAATCAAATAGAGGTTCTCACTATTGGTCGGAGAATAAATGTGCAAATCTGTGCAAATTAAAAGTTCTGCCGCGATAATGCTTCTTTCAGGGCAATTGCGCGCTGCAGACATTCATCATAGGATGATTTGAAGTCGATTTTCTCAATCTCATCGAACACCGGCAGCATGAATGCACGTCGTGCCGAACATTGTTCTGTGAATACCCTGATGTTCTTTTTAAAAACATCACTATTAGCAAGGATTTCATCGTAGTGATGCTCAATCACCACTGCAAGGTCGAGCAGATCGCGTGGTGTCGCGCGGTCGCCGCGATACCATATCTTTTTGGCGACAATCTCGACTGCCGTTTCAAGCAGGATGCTTCGGCCGAGCACCTCATGCGCCTCGAACGGATTTGCGGTCAACGGTAAGGCTGCGACAAAGTCGATCTCCCCCTCTGGCAGGAACAGTTTCACGAATTCGCTGGTGTCCCTGTACTCTGCGGTAACCGCTTCTCCCCTACCACCCAGCCTCGGATTGACATAGCCGAGGAGTTGCGGGTCTGGGATAAAGATATCGATGTCTTTGCTTCTACGGTGGCCGTAGTAGAACATCAGCACCGTGCCACCACCAAGGCTCCAGCGTGGTACAGCGATACCATCGGCAGCGATGGCATCGATGAGAGCGTAGGCCTTTTCCAAAAGAGTTCGCCACGGTCCTTCCGGAAAGTGCAGAGGCGGCTTAACCAACGTGACTCCAGAACGGGTTCGGGGATTTGATTTCGGCTGCCACTTTGGCCAGATTCTTCCAGACCTGTTTCGGAGTGACTTTCTTCTTAGCAGCGACCTGTTTGACGGTGCTGGTCACCAGCGAGACGGGCGTTTCGTCGATCAGGTGCAGCACTTGTCCTTCCAGCCCCGCAGGAATCAAGCCGCTGAGCATGAATTTTTCCAAGTCAGCTTCGGACATGACATTCTTGTAACTCGTATTGACGTTACCTATGGTCATCTTGATGAAGTTCACTTTCTTCCCCGATGCAAACAGTGAGATTCCTACGTTTTCAGCAATCTCGGACAGCTTGACGGCGCCGATATCTCCGCCCTTGCCGTGTTCTAGGTTGACCAGTGTCACCCTGGAGACGTGAGAAAGCTTGGCCAGCGTCTCCTGGGTCAGCCCGCAAGACACTCGCTCTTTTTTGATGATTGCGCCTATCGTTAAGATGTCCATGTTTTGAGTATAGCACTCGCTTTAATAATGTAAAGTTTACTTAACAAATCGCCAGAGCCACAAGGCCACATTTCTCATATACGGCAACCATCCCACATCGTTTTTACTACCAAGTAAGGTCTGACGAGAAAATTTTTACCCGCACTATTGAAATGGTATAAACAGACTCCATTGTTAAAAAACAATTACTTCAATATACCAATCAGCCCAATAACAAGAACCATGCCCAACCAACATCTCACATCAAGCGTGCCAGCCTTCGTCACGCCTCCTCAGCATCTTGATGACGATGATTTGGTCGCTTGGCTCAATCAGCGCCGTCAAGCAGGGCACACGGTTGGCTATCTGCACGCTCAGTCCCTCTGCAAAGTCTTCGAGGCGACCTCCCCTTCCCCACTGCTGCATCCTGCTGACCCGGATAAGAAGTCCAAGGCGATACTCAAGAAGCTCGCACACGAAAACCGCTTGCTGCAGCATGACCTACCGTTGGAAATTTTGGACGCCGCCAATGTCGTTGATCCAAGCTGGCCGTTGGCACCGGTAGCCCCGGACGAAATCGCCAACTTGGTGGACGAGAGGCTGCGCTCCCTTGGTCGGACTGGGCGTGGCGCAGACATTTCACAGCCAACTGCATGGAAAGTCTGGACGGATGCAGGTGGGTGCTGCATGTTCGAAGGCTGCGGATCAAATCTGTCTACCATCCCGCTCTATACCCGCTCCGCCAAGATTAGCTACTTGGCGCACATTATCGCCTCCGACCCGAATGGCCCTCGCGGCACTTTGGCCGACTCCCACCGGCTTTCTGACGATGCGGACAACATCATGTTGATGTGCGATGCGCACCACCGACTGATCGACAGCTTTGCCCCGGGCGAATACCCGGCCGCAAGGCTTTACGCCATGCGCCTATCTCATCTGAATCTGGTTCGCAGCTACATGGGCTCCTTGGCATATCCGCGCGTACAGGCGATAACGCTGCATGCCGATTTGGCCGGAATTCCGACATACTTTCAGGAATCCGACCTGATCGGTGCCATATTGGACACCCGCAGGGCTATGTCGCCCGGAGTGGAACAACATCTTCGTCGCACCCAGCGTGACGATCGTCGCACCCCGGAGTTCTGGGTTCAGTATCTCCATGAACATCAGCTGCAGATTCAGCGCATGGTCAGCAGTTTCAATACTTCCAACTGCACCAGCATGTGCGAGTTGGCGATCTTCCCTCTACATCACACCGCCACTTTAGTTTTGGCTGGCCGTATCATCGGTGAGGCACGGCCAGTACGGGTGTTCCAATATCATCGGCAGCGACGGACTTGGTGCTGGGATCGCAATGCAACACCACATCCACCTGGCACAATTACCGTGGAAGGACTGACATCTCAGCAAGCGCACGAGGTGCTGATCACCATCGAGCTCACCGCCAATCTTGACGTAAATTCATTGCCTGTGGGCATGGCTGACAAAACCTCCAGCGGTCGAATGCCTTGGGTTCGTATCCAGATGCCCAATCCGGCTCCCATCTGCATCCAGCATCCGGATGATCTCGATCAGTTTATGAGCGTTGCCCGTCTTGCCGTCAATCACGTCCAGGATGTCATGCATGCAGAACGAGTGCACCTGATCGCGATCAGCCCAGCCAGCACCGTGTTCTGCTTCGGACAGATGCTTCAGGCTGGACATCACCCGACCTACACAATTTACGACCGCCCCAGCAGGGATACTCCCTTTGTTGAGGCATTTTCCATCAGTGGCCACGATGTGACGGCTCGCGCCGGTGCTCAGACCACCAACATTGCACTACGGTAAGGAGCCCGAGCATGACCATGACAAAAAATGCATCTCTTGTAGTAAACGCCGAACGTAGCCGTCGCACCATTTTGACCGAAGCTCTGTCATCTCTTCAAAAAGGTATCACCATGGACGAAGCTTATGGCTACAGGCGAGCCTATGGCCCGTGGGCGCGAGAACTGCACTACGTAAATCAGCACATCACCGTGAAACAAGATGAAATTGACGCCGCCGCTAAGGCTTACACGGATGCGGCCCAGCATTTGGTGAGAAAACTTCAGTGGCCAGATGAGATGATCACAGTGCACCCGCAGGGGTCGGCCAGCACCCAGACTCTGATTCGTTCTCCGGACAGCTCAAAATTCGACATCGATGCGGTTTGCCAAGTGGATATTTCCCGCGTTGACGCTATGGACCCAGTCGGTTTCTTCACAAAAGTAGGTGCTGCTCTGGAGGAACTGTCAGCCGAAGCAAAGAAGCGTTGCTGGAACATTCCCATGACGGGAGAACCCTACTATCTGGAGTTCACCCCCTCAGTTCCTTTGAATACGGTCCCCTCTCACGTGTTGAGTTCTATGGCACCGCGCTTCCTGCCGGCGACAGAGTACCTAGGTACAGCGCTGGCTGTGGTGGATAACCCGACCAAACAATGGAAGACCTCCA
>CAZSIO010000036.1:0-8956 GCA_964606865.1 uncultured Sideroxydans sp. | reverse complement strand
ACGATCCGTATTTCATTCCTTCCGACACACCGTTGCTGAAGCAACTGCAACAGTTCCAGGAGCGGCGGACACGCCTTGGGCTGGTGGTGGACGAGTATGGCGAGCTGCTTGGACTGGTGACACTGGAGAATATCCTGGAGGAGATCGTCGGCGAATTCACCACCCAGTCGCCGGCGCAAACGGGCAAGTTCCTGCGCCAGAATGACGGCAGTCTGTTGCTGGAAGGCAGCAGCAGTCTGCGCGAACTCAACCGCAAACTCGGACTGCACCTGCCACTGGGAGAGGCGAAGACCCTCAACGGCCTGATCCTCGAACACCTGCAAGATATTCCGGAAGCGGGCACCAGCCTGAAGATTGGCAATTACCCGATCGAGATCATCCAGGTACAGGATCGCGCGGTTAAAGTTGCACGCATTTTCAGCATCCAGAAAACCCAGCGCAACGGCTGAACAGCACAGCTTTACAAAGAAAACAATGCCATGCATCATGCAAGGGGTTTTACAATTCAAGCCGTGACAAACAGCGCGCGGTAAGCAACAGGAACTGCCCCTGTGCAGGATTTGAGTCGAGGAAGCAAGATGGCTAGAGAGAAAAACGTCAAGGTCAAGGAAGTCCTCTACACTTGGGAAGGCAAGGACAAATCCGGCAAGGTCGTCAAGGGCGAGATGCGCGCGCCCGGCGAGGCCAGCGTTTCGGCTCACCTCCGCCGTCAGGGTATCAATGTCAGCAAGATCAAGAAAAGCTCCGCCGGTTCCGGCAAGGTTACCGAGAAAGATATCGCGCTGTTCACCCGCCAACTCGCCACCATGCTGAAATCAGGGGTTCCCCTGTTGCAGGCCTTCGACATCGTCGGCAAAGGGCACGACAATCCCGCAGTGGCGCGATTGCTGATGGACATCAAGACGGACGTAGAAACCGGTAGCAGCTTGGAGCAGGCTTTCCGCAAGTTCCCACTGTACTTCGACGATCTATATTGCAACCTGATCGGAGCTGGCGAAGCCGCTGGTATTCTGGATAGCTTGCTGGATCGTCTCGCATCCTACAAAGAAAAAATCCAGGCGATCAAGAGCAAGATCAAATCCGCCCTGTTCTATCCAATCTCCATCATCGCAGTCGCCTTTATCATCACAGCCATCATCATGATTTTCGTGATTCCCGCGTTCAAGGAATTGTTCAGTAGTTTTGGTGCCGACCTGCCCGCACCGACTTTGGTGGTAATGGCGATCTCTGACTTTTTCGTCGAATGGTGGTGGGCGATTTTCACCCTCGTCGGCGGCAGCATCTACGGTTTCTTCTACGCCTGGAAACGCAACAAGAAAATGCAGCGTGTGATGGATCAGCTCATGCTCAAGATTCCCGTGTTCGGGCCGCTGGTGCGCAAAGCCACCATTGCGCGCTGGACCCGCACCCTCTCCACCATGTTCGCCGCCGGTGTACCGCTGGTCGAAGCGTTCGATTCAGTCGCTGGTGCCGCGGGCAACGCGGTGTATTACGATGCCACCAAGCAGATCCAGCGCGATGTCACTGCCGGCAACAGTCTGAATGCCGCAATGGTCAGCACCAACGTCTTCCCGGGAATGGTGCTGCAGATGGTTGCCATCGGCGAGGAATCCGGCTCCATTGACAGCATGCTATCCAAAGTCGCCGACTTTTATGAGGCCGAGGTGGATGACGCTGTGGAGGCCCTGTCCAGCCTGATGGAACCCATTATCATGGTAGTACTCGGCACACTCATTGGAGGCATGGTAATCGCCATGTACCTGCCCATCTTTAAGATGGGTCAAGTGGTCTGACCCTTTTTTCACCCGGGCGCGGCAAAGTGCCGCGCCCTTTTCATGTCTGACTTGATGCTCACACTGCTACAGTACTCTCCCGCATTTTTTATTTCACTCGCCGGCATTCTCGGCCTGCTGGTTGGCAGTTTCCTGAACGTCGTCATTTATCGTCTGCCCAAAATGATGGAACGCGAGTGGCAGGCACAGTGCGCCGAACTGAATGAAAAACCGCTGGCGGAAAATGCTCCGTTCAATCTGCTGGTGCCCCGTTCGGCTTGTCCGCAATGCCGTCATCCGATCAGCGCGCTGGAAAACATCCCGCTGCTGAGCTATTTGTTTCTGCGCGGTCGTTGCGCCGGATGTGGGACGCCAATTTCACTGCGCTATCCAATCGTCGAGGCAGTGAGCGGCGGATTGAGCGCCTTCGCCGCCTGGCATTTTGGTTTTGGTCTCGCCGGCATTGCCGCGCTTTTCTTCATCTGGGCATTGGTCGCCCTCACCTTCATCGACTTCGACACGCAGTTATTGCCGGACAGCATCACCCTGCCTCTGCTTTGGCTCGGCCTGCTGCTGAATCTCAATGGCGCGTTCACTTCGCTGGCCAACGCGGTAATCGGCGCGGCCGCCGGTTATCTGGTGCTGTGGAGCGTGTATTGGGCGTTCAAGTTGCTCACCGGCAAGGAGGGCATGGGATTCGGCGATTTCAAATTGCTTGCCGCCATCGGCGCCTGGCTGGGATGGGCTCTGTTGCCGCTGGTGATCCTGCTGTCTTCTCTGGTCGGTGCCGTAGTCGGTATCGCGCTGATCGTGCTGGCGAAAAGAGGCCGCAACATCCCCATTCCTTTCGGTCCATACCTGGCGGGCGGCGGCTTGATCGCCCTGTTCTGGGGACAATCGCTCACCCAGTCCTACCTGCAACTGCTGGCACCATGATGCACTATTACGGACTGACCGGCGGCATCGGCAGCGGCAAGAGCACGGTGGCGCGGCTTCTGGGCGAACTCGGTGCGCGTGTGATTGACACCGATGAGATTTCGCACCAGCTGACCGCGCGCGACGGCTTGGCGATACCCGAGATCGGTGAAACATTTGGCGCCAATTACATCACGGCGGAAGGCGCGCTCGACCGCGCCCGCATGCGCCAGTTGGTCTTCAGCGACCCCGCCTCGAAAATGCGCCTGCAAAATATCCTGCATCCGATGATTCTGACCGAGACAAAAACCCGGGCGCTCATGCCCAGCCTCGCGCCCTACACGCTGGTCGTCGTGCCTCTGCTGTTTGAAAGCATGCGCTACCGCAACTGGCTGCAGCGTGTGATCGTGGTCGATTGCCCCGAAACCGAGCAAATCCGCCGCACGATGCAGCGCAACGGATTGGACGAAACCGCCGTGCGCGCCATCATGGCGCAGCAAATGACGCGCGCGATGCGCCTGCATCTGGCCGACGAGATCGTTCACAACGATGGCGACCTCGACGCGCTGAAAATCGAAGTGGCGCGGTTGCATCAGCGCCTGCTTGCGGCCTGAAAGGCGGTTGACGATGTCCGGCGCTGCCTATATCTTTCGCCATTGACCAACCCGCCACACCAAGCCGATAACCGTGATCAGCTACGAATTTCCTCTCAATGAGCGCGTGCGCACCATGTTGCGCCTGGAAGATTTGTTCACGCGCGTCGAACGTTTCATTGCCCGGGCAGATCGGACCGATCACCATGCCGCGCTCGGTGTGCTGTTCGAGATCCTTGAGGTCGCCTGCCGCGCCGACCTGAAGTCGGACCTGCTGCAAGAGCTGGATCGCCAAAAAAAGGCACTCACTGCCCTGCGCAACAACCCGCAGATATCCGAAGATGCGCTGGATTCAATACTGGATCAAATCGAAAATGACAGTGCCAAACTGCTGGAAATCAACGGCAAGATTGGGCAGCACCTGCGCGACAACGAATGGCTGATGGGCATCAAGCAGCGCGCCGTCATCCCCGGCGGGGTGTGCGAGTTCGACCTACCCTCCTACCATTATTGGCAGCACTTGCCGGAAGACCGGCGGCGCGCCGACTTGGGCGAATGGCTGGCACCACTGTTGCCGCTCAAGGCCGGCATCAGCATCATGCTCAAGCTGTTGCGTGAAAGCGGCCGTGCCCGTCGCTTCACCGCGCATCAGGGCTCTTTCCAGCAAATGCAGGGAGGGCGGGTGGCGCAATTGCTCAGCGTCACGCTGGATCGGTCGCTGCCCTGTTTTCCGGAGATCAGCGCCAACAAATACGCGCTGAATATTCGCTTTGTGGCCGCCGATTTCTGCGCCAAGACATCGCTATACGAACAGGATGTCGATTTCAGCCTGGTTTTCTGCTCGCTGCAATGAGTAAACCGCTCATCGTCACCTGCCCCACCTGCGGCAAAGCACATCCATGGGACAGCAACAACCGCTTCCGTCCCTTCTGCAGCGAACGCTGCAAAATGATCGACCTCGGCAAATGGGCAAATGAGGAATATCGCGTCGAACAACGCGAACGGGATAACGGGGATCAGGAAACCCAGGCTTGACGCAGCAAAGCGATGCCGTGCGCGCCTTGCCGCCACGCGGTCTGCATGTCATCGTATTTCAGACCGCCCAGCGCATACACCGGTATGGACGAACCCGCCGCAATCGCGGCGAAATTTCCCCAGCCCAGATGCGGCGCACCCGGATGCGATTGCGTCGGCAACACCGGGCTCAATAACGCGAAGTCACAGCCCAATGCTTCCGCTTGGCGCAACTCGTCCGCGTTGTGGCAGGAAGCCGCGCACCAATTCACTGCCGGACGTTCAGCCAGTTCTGCAAGCTGCGTCGAGGTCAGCTGCACACCGTCCGCGCCGACTTCCTGCGCCAGCGCCACATCGCCGTTGAGCAACACGCTCGCCCCATGGGCATGCGCCAGCTCCACCGCGCGCAAGGCCAACTCACGCAACACATCACCAGAGAGAGATTTTTCGCGCAACTGCACCAGCCGCAACCCCCCTTCCAGACTGGCCTGCAGCCTTGCCAGGAATGGCTCTACGCCGAGCTCGGCGGCGTTGCTGATGGCGTACAGGGCGGGCAGCTCCAGCGCGCGCAGAATGGGGAAGTTGGCCGGGAGGATGGGTTCAACGATGACCTTTCCCGGGTGTTGCCAGGAGAATTGCTGGCCTTCATGCGGATGCAATTCACCCGTCCAGGCTGTCACGCGAAAGAAATTCAGGCGCACCGTGGCATGCGGATAAGTAAATACCCGCGTCAGCCAAGGGTAGGCCGTCTCGACTCTGATGCCCAACTCTTCGCGCAACTCGCGCACCAGCGCAGCGCGCGCCGTCTCGCCCGGCTCGATCTTGCCGCCGGGAAATTCCCAATAACCGGCCCAGATTTTGTCAGCGGGACGTTGGGCGAGGAGGAAAGAGCCATCCGGACGTTGCAGGACGCCCGCAGAGACTTCAATGATTTTATTTTGCAACATGCCGGCCGCACCAGTCGCGCGCGAATTGCCCCGCCACTCTCCCGCTCCTCGAACCGCGCGATAGTGCCCATTGCAGCGCCACCGTGCGCACCTCGTCTGTCATGCCGTGCTGCCACCCATGCTGTGCCAGCCAGTGCGCCGCCACCGCGAGGTACTCATCCTGCGTGAACGGGTAGAAGGAAATCCACAGGCCGAAGCGTTCAGACAATGAAACTTTCTCCTCGATACTCTCCGCCGGATGCACTTCATCGCCAACATGCCTGGTGGCGAGATTGTCCTGCATGGAATCCGGCATCAGGTGGCGACGGTTGGAGGTGGCGTAGATGAGCAGGTTGTCGGAGAACGCCACCAGATCGCCGTCCAGTGCGGCCTTGAGTGCCTGATAGCCCGGCTCATCGGTATTGAAGGAGAGGTCGTCACAGTACAGGATGAAGCGCTCGGCGCGCCCCTGCACCAGAGCGACAATATGCGACAGGTCGATCAAGCCTTGTTTGTCGATCTGAATCACGCGCAAACCCTGCGCGGCATATTCGTTCAGCAGTGCCTTAACCAGCGACGATTTCCCGGTGCCGCGTGCGCCGGACAGCAACACGTTGTTGGCGCTGCCGCCGTTGACGAATTGCAGCGTGTTCTGCCGAATGCGCTGTTTCTGGTCGTCGATGCCGAGCAAGTCGGTCAGCGCGATGCGCTGAAAATTTGGAACGGGATGCAGCGTGCGCTGCCGGTGGTCCCAACGGAAAGCCGCGGCAGATTGCCAATCGGGGGCTTGCGGCTGCGCGCCAGGCAGGATGTTTTCCAGACGTGAGAGCAGACCTTCGGCACGGGCAAGGAAGTTATCCAGCTTATCCATAGGAAACCATCCCTTCTGAAATCCGTCGCGAGCAGATCAAGTGCTAGGCGCAGTTGAGCGCGCGACGCAGACATACCGTGATGGTAGGCAAGGAAGCGCGCGATACTGTAACAACGCAGATTGATCGCACAGCAGGATTTAGCTTCTGTAGCTCGCGTTGATCTTGACGTAGTCGTAAGAAAAATCGCACGTCCACAGCGTGGCGTTCACCGCGCCGCGATTCAGCACGACGCGGATGGTGATATCGCTTTGCTGCATCACGCGCTGGCCGTCCGCTTCCTGGTAGCTGGCTGCGCGTCCGCCGTGCTCGGCCACCAGCACATCGTCGAGATACAGCTTGAGCGTTTCAACATTGAGGTCGGTAACGCCCGCGTAGCCAATCGCGGCCAGGATGCGCCCAAGATTGGGGTCGGAGGCAAAGAACGCAGTCTTGACCAAAGGCGAATGCGCGATGGCGTAACCGATTTTCTTGCACTCGGCTTCATCCTTGCCGCCCTCGATTTTGATGGTAATGAACTTGGTTGCGCCTTCGCCGTCGCGCACGATGGCCTGCGCCAGCAGCGTCGCCACTTCCGTAACGACCTCCAGCATCTGCCAACGGTTGGTGTCGTCAATCACCACACCGCTCTTGCCCGTGGCGATCAGCATCAGCGCATCGTTGGTGGAGGTGTCGCCGTCCACCGTAATGCAATTGAAAGAGGCATTCGCCGCATCCTTGACCAGGAGTTGCAACAGCGGTTGCGAGATGGCGGCATCGGTGGCGATGTAACCCAGCATGGTGGCCATGTTGGGGTGGATCATGCCAGAGCCTTTTGACATGCCAGTGACGGTGACAGTCTTGCCGTTGATCTGCACTTGACGCGAGACGGCCTTGGCCACGACGTCGGTGGTCATGATGGCGTGCGCGGCATCAAACCAGTTGTCGGCTTTCAGATTGGCGATGGCTTGCGGCATCCCCGCGATGATTTTTTCAACCGGCAGCGGCTCCATGATGACGCCGGTGGAGTACGGCAGCACCTGCTCCGGTTCGCAGCCCAGCAGTTTGGCCAGTTCGGCGCACGTCGTGCGTGCAGCATTCATTCCCTGTTCGCCGGTGCCGGCATTGGCATTGCCGGTGTTGACCACCAGCGCGCGAATGTCTTGCCCAGCCGCGAGATGCTCACGCGCAACGACGACCGGGGCGGCACAAAAACGGTTGGTGGTGAACACGCCCGCAACGTTCGATCCCGCATCCAGTTGGATGACCAGCAGATCCTTGCGGTTGGAATACTTGATACCGGCCTGCGCAATCCCCAGAGAAACGCCGGCAACGGGCAACAGTTGTCCCGCCACGGGCGCAGAAAGATTAACCGGCATGATTCAGAAACGTCCGCCGGTTTTGTACAGATAATTGCTCATTTCCACCGATTGCGCATTCATGCGACGCACGATGCCATGTGTGTGGCGGACGATGCCGCGCATTACATAATAGACAATGGCGGGTTGATAATTCAGCAGCGATTCGAATTTGCAGCGATCGAGCACCAACACTTTGCAATCGGTCTTGGCGGTCACGGTCGCGCTGATCTGCGAGACATTGCCGCCGACGAAGGTAATGATGCCGGCCAGATCGCCCGGTTGCAGCAGATGCAGGGTGGCGTGTTCGCTGCCGATGGTCGCGCTCGCTTCTACTTCCCCGCTTGCCAGCACGATCAGCGAGTTCTTCAGGCGCTCTTCCCCGGGGCGCAACAGACTTTGCCCCGCCTTGAACTCCATGACCTCGAACAGCTGCCCGAGCGATTCAATCTCGGCATCGCGCAACTCTTCGGTCAAGGTCGAGTTGTGCAGGGTTTGTAAAATCAGATCATCGGTCGGCATCGTCTTCTCCCGTCTGGTTGAGGTGTTCAATTCAGTTTCCCGTGGCACTGCTTGTATTTCTTGCCCGATCCGCATGGGCAGGGATCGTTGCGGCCAACCTTCTGCCCGTTGCGCACAAAAGGCTTGTGCTCCGCGTCGGCAGACTCATTCTGGCCCAGCGCCTCGTCATAGTCGGCGTGATGATACTGCACATTTTCAGGCGCGTGGGGCACCTCCGCCTCTTGCACTGCCTGCTCGCTGCGAATCTGAACATTGAGCAAGGTCTGAACGACATCGCGTTTGATCGCGTCCAGCATGGCAGAGAACAGTTCAAACGCCTCGCGCTTGTATTCCTGTTTTGGATTCTTCTGCGCATAACCGCGCAAATGGATGCCCTGGCGCAGATGATCGAGCGCTGCCAGATGCTCACGCCAGTGCTGATCCAGACTTTGCAGCATGACAATGCGCTCGTAACCGTGCATCAATTCGGCGCTGACCTGCTCCACTTTGGCCTGGTACTGCTCGTGCGCCGCATCGGCAATGCGCCGGAACAAGCCGGTCGGATCGAGCTGCTTGTCCTGCTCCATCCATTGCCCGACGGGCAGATGCAGCTGGAATTCAGCCGCCAGCGCCTTCTCCAGGCCCGCCACATCCCATTGCTCTTCCATGCTGTCCGGCGGCAGATGCAGATTGACCAGATCAAGCAGCACACTGTCGCGCATCGCGCTGATGGTATCGCTGATGTCGGCGCTTTCGAGCAACTCCGCGCGCTGCTGGTAGATCACCTTGCGCTGATCGTTGGCCACATCGTCGTATTCCAGAATCTGTTTGCGCATGTCAAAGTTGCGCGCCTCGACCTTGCGCTGCGCGTTCTCAATGGCGCGGGTGACCCAGCTGTGCTCGATCGCCTCCCCCTCCGGCAGCTTGAATTTGTTCATGATCGCCGCCACGCGATCCGAGGCGAAGATGCGCAGCAGCGGGTCTTCCAGCGACAAATAGAAACGGCTGGAACCGGGATCGCCCTGACGG
>CAZSIO010000035.1:0-9102 GCA_964606865.1 uncultured Sideroxydans sp. | reverse complement strand
CCCGACAAGGCCCGCCATTTCCCCTATAATTCGCCCCATGAACAAACCGCTCTCCGCCGCCCCCCACGCGCTTGACCTGGCGCGCCAGGTCATCACCATCGAAGCCGACGCCGTGAAAGCCTTGGTTGCCCGCATCGACACCGACTTCCTGAACGCGCTGAACCTGATCCTGGCCTGTCAGGGCCGGGTGATCGTCAGCGGCATGGGCAAGTCGGGACACATCGCGCGCAAGATCGCCGCGACTTTTTCCAGCACCGGCACGCCGGCCTATTTCGTCCATCCGGGCGAGGCCAGCCACGGCGATCTGGGGATGGTGACCGCGCAGGATGTGTTCATCGGCATCTCGTATTCCGGCGAGAGCGAGGAGTTGCTGACCATCGTGCCGATCCTCAAACGGCAGGGCGCGAAGCTTATCAGTCTCACCGGCAACCCGCAATCCAGTCTGGCGCGCGAAGCGGACGCGCATCTGGACGGCGCGGTGGCGCAGGAGGCATGCCCGATGGGACTGGCGCCGACGGCGAGCACGACGGCTGCGCTGGCGCTGGGCGATGCGCTGGCCGTTGCGCTGCTCGACGCGAAAGGTTTTGGCGAGGCCGACTTCGCGCGCTCGCATCCGGGCGGCAGCCTGGGTCGGCGTCTGCTCACCCACGTGCGCGACGTCATGCACACGCACGCCAACATCCCCGCCGTGCGCGAAGAGGCGACGCTGGCGGAAGCGATCCTGGAGATGTCGCGCAAGGGTCTCGGCATGACCGGCATCGAGGACGAGGCGCACCATCTGCTCGGCATCTACACCGACGGCGATCTGCGCCGCACCCTGCAAAAGAAACTGGATTTCAACACCACGCCGATCAGCAGCGTGATGTCGAAAACGCCGCGCAGCATCGGCCCCGACGCGCTGGCGGTGGAGGCGGTGCAATTGATGGAGCAATACAGCATCACCCAGTTGCTGGTGGTGGATGCGCAGAAGAAACTGGTCGGCGCGCTGAACATGCATGACCTGCTGAAGGCGAAAGTCATTTGATGTCGCTCACCGCCCGCCTCCAGCCCATTCGTCTGATCGCCTTCGACGTGGACGGCGTGCTCACCGACGGCGGCCTGTATCTGTCCGATTCGGGCGAGGAGTTCAAGCGCTTCAATTCGCTCGACGGGCACGGCCTGAAGATGCTCAGGGCCACGGGCGTCGAACTGGCGCTGATCAGCGGGCGCAAGTCGCAGTGCGTCACCTTGCGCGCGGCGAATCTCGGCATCAAACATCTTTATCAGGGCGTGGAAAACAAATTGGCGGCGATGCAGTCGCTGTTGGCGGCGCTGCAGTTGTCTCCGCAGGCGGCGGCGTTCATGGGCGACGACGTGATCGACCTGCCGGTGATGCGCCACGTCGGCGCGGCGTTCAGCGTGCCCGGCGCGCCGCAACTGGTGCGCGACCACGCGCATTACGTGAGCCAGCGCGCCGCCGGCTTCGGCGCGGTGCGCGAAGTGTGCGAGCTGGTCATGGCGGCACAGGGCACGCTGGACGCGCAACTGGCACCTTATCTCAACTGATGATCCGCCAAACGTTACTCAATAAACTGCGCGGCTGGCTGCCGCTGTTGCCGCTGCTCCTGCTGTTGCTGGGCAGCTACTGGCTCAGCCTGCAAGTCAGGCCTTTGCCGCCGTCCGACGCGGCACTGCGCCACGATGTCGATTTCGTTGTCGAGCGTTTAAGCTCAACCGTGCTCGATGCCCGCGGTGCGCCGCATTTCATGCTCTCCACCGAAAAGATGTGGCATTTCCCGGACGATGACAGCACGCACTTGCAGCAACCGCACCTGACCCGTTTTTTCAGTGATCGGCCGCCGACGGATATCTCGGCGCTGCGCGGCACCTTGAGCCGCCGCGGCGAGGACGTATTTTTGCAGGACGCGGTGGAAGTGTTGCATCGCAGTAAAGAGGATGCGCGTGAACGCCGCTTCCAGACCGAATATCTGCACGTGCAACCGGACCGCGGCTGGGCCGAGACCGACCAGCCGGTACGCCTGTACGACCGCTATAACAGGATCGACGCAGTCGGCATGGAGCTGGACGAAAATGCGCGCACCGTCAAACTGTTGCAACAGGTTAGAGGAACACATGAGCAGGCTCACCATTAAGGAAGCGCCGAATAAGTGTCTGCGCGTGCGAATCGCCGTGTTGCGCGGTGCTCGCCTCCTCGCCTATCCAGTTGATATGTCTCGTCGTCTGCGCCCCGTGCGCCTTGCGTTTCATCCCGCTCGCCGACTTATTCAGCGTGTCCTTAAACAGCTCATCGGCGCCCTGCTGCTGTTGGGTGTGGCGACGGGCGCACAGGCCGAGCGCGCCGACCGCGAGCAACCGACCCACCTTGAGGCCGACCGCGTGTTGATCGACGAGGCGAGGCAGTTCAGCCGGTTCGAGGGGCGGGTGCAGGTCAGGCAGGGCAGCTTGCTGATGCGGGCCGACAAGGTCGAGGTGCGCGAAGATGCGG
This sequence comes from uncultured Sideroxydans sp., assembly GCA_964606865.1. GTDB lineage: Bacteria > Pseudomonadota > Gammaproteobacteria > Burkholderiales > Gallionellaceae > Sideroxyarcus. The sequence continues at coordinate 6,617 of CAZSIO010000035.1, read as the reverse complement.
AGGGCTACCAGCATCTGACTGCATTCGGCAAACCGGCGAGTTTCCGCCAGCGCTATGAAGGCACGCAGGAGTATGCCGAAGGCTACGGCGAGCGCATCGAATACGACACGCGCGCCGAGACGGTGGATTTCTTCGAACAGGCGCGCGTGAAACGGGGCGCGGACGAAGTGCGCGGCGCGCGCATCACCTACAGCACCCGCACCGAGGTGTTCGAAGCGCGCGGCGATGCGGCCGCGCCCGACCGGGCAGCGGGCCGGGTGCGCGCGGTGTTGCAACCCAGACAGGGCGCCGCATCCGCAGTACCCGCCGCGCCGTCCTTGCCGATGCAACCGAGCGAATCCCTCTCCCCTCCCGCCCCCGCGAAACCCTGACATGAGCGAACTGCGCACCACCTCCCTCAAGAAACGCTACGGCGCCCGCACCGTGGTGCACGACGTCTCGCTTACGGTGAACAGCGGCGAAGTGGTCGGTTTGCTCGGCCCCAATGGCGCCGGCAAGACCACCAGTTTCTACATGATCGTGGGCCTGGTGGCGACGGACGGCGGCGAGATCAGTATCGATGGCGAAAATATCACCCACCTGCCCATCCATCGCCGCGCCCGCCTCGGTCTCGCCTATCTGCCGCAGGAGGCTTCCATCTTCCGCCGCATGACGGTGAGCCAGAACATCGAGGCGGTGCTGGAACTGCAAGACGATCCGGCGCAGGAGCGCGGCGAGCGGCTGGAAGCCCTGCTCAACGATCTGCATATCACGCATATCCGCAACAATCCGGCGATCAGTCTTTCCGGCGGCGAGCGGCGGCGGGTCGAAATCGCGCGCGCCCTGGCCACCAATCCGCGCTTCATCCTGCTCGACGAGCCTTTCGCCGGGGTCGATCCGATCGCGGTACTCGACATCCAGCGCATCATCGGATTCCTGAAATCGCGCGATATCGGGGTGCTCATCACCGACCACAACGTGCGCGAAACGCTGGGCATCTGCGACCGCGCCTACATCATCAACGCCGGCGCGGTGATGGCAGAGGGTCGCCCCGACGAAATCATCTATAATGAGGGCGTCAGAAAAGTGTATCTGGGTGAACATTTCAAGCTCTGATCACCCCGCACCCACCGCATAAAGATGAAACCCGCTCTCCAACTGCGCCAATCGCAACAACTCCTGCTCACGCCGCAGTTGCAGCAGGCTATCCGCCTGTTGCAGCTCTCCACGCTGGAAGTCAACCAGGAAAGCGAGCGCATGCTGGAGGAGAATCCGCTGCTGGAACGGCTGGACGACGAGGCCAGTTCGATCCCGGCGCGGGCCGGTCACGATGACGCGCCCGCTGCCGGCAATGCCGAACCTGCCGCGCCCGATGCGGAATCGCGCACCGGGGCGGCTGAAGGCAACGACTGGCCGGAGCCTTCATTCAGTTCCGCCCCATATGCGCCGGATGACGAGGATGAGGGCCATGCCGAAGTGGCCGCTGATCGCCCGGGTATGCGCGAGCATCTGTTGTGGCAACTGAACATGAGCCAGATGGAAGAGCGGGACAAGAAACTGGTCGGCCTGCTCATCGATGCGCTGGACGAGAATGCCTGGCTGTCGCAGCCGCTGGCGGAGATATTCGACATGCTGCCCGCCGAGTTGGAGGTCTCGCTGGACGATCTGGAAACCGCCCTCGTGCAACTGCAACACCTGGACGCGCCGGGCATCGGCGCCCGCGATTTGGGCGAGTGCCTGACCCTGCAACTGCGCGCCCTGCCGGAAGATGTGCCGGGACGGGAATTGGCGCTGTCCATCACCACAGCCCATCTTGATCTGATGGCGGCGCATGATTTCAGCAAACTGAAACGACTGCTGCATTGCGATGACGAAGCATTGCGCACCGCGCAGACGCTCATCACCCACCTGCAACCCCGTCCCGGGCAGGCGTTCGAACAGCGCGCCGCCGACTATGTGGTGCCGGATGTGCTGGTTGAACGCGAGCGTGGAATCTGGCGCGCGCGGCTCAACCCGGAAGCGATGCCCCGGCTGCGCGTCAACCAGATGTATGCCAACATCCTGCAGCAACGCGGCGAGGGTAACGCGCAGGGACTGTCCACGCAGTTGCAGGAGGCGCGCTGGTTCATCAAGAACCTGCAACAGCGTTTCGAGACCATCCTGCGCGTGGCGCAGGCCATCGTCGAACGCCAGCGCCAATTTTTCGAGCATGGCGACATCGGCATGCGCCCGCTGGTGCTGCGCGAGATCGCCGAACAACTGGCGCTGCACGAATCCACCATTTCGCGCGTGACCACGCAGAAATTCATGCACACCCCGCGCGGCATTTATGAATTCAAATATTTCTTCGGCAGCGGATTGGCGACCGAGGCGGGCGGTGCCTGTTCTTCCACCGCCATCCGCGCGCTGATCCGGCAACTGGTGAGCGAGGAAGATGCGCAGCATCCGCACTCCGACAGCCGCATGGCAGAAATCCTGGCACAGCAGGGCATTATCGTCGCCCGCCGTACCGTGGCAAAATACCGGGAGTCCATGAACATCCCCCCGGTCAATCTTCGTAAATCACTCTAACCATAAAGGAGCAGGCAATGAACCTCAACCTCACCGGGCATCATCTGGAAATCACCCCCGCGATCCGCGCGCACGTGTTAAGCAAGCTGGAAAAGGTCAAACGCCATTTCGACAATGTGATCGATGTGGGCGTTGTCCTTTCCGTGGACAAGCTGGTGCAAAAAGCCGAGGCGACGATCCATGTTTCCGGCAAGAACCTGTTCGCCGAAGCCGCAGACAGCAACTTGTACGTGGCGATCGATACCCTCATCGATTTGCTCGATCGCCAGGTGCTGAAGCACAAGGAAAAGTTCGAGGCGCGCCGCCATGACCAATCCGGGAAGCAGCAAGCCGCGGAATAATGCACCGCACGGGGCAGTCATGCCGGCTGTTCCTTTATTCATTGGGTAAATCAACATGAGCCTGATCGCCAAATATTTGACCCCGGACTGTGTGCTGCTGGACAGCGAGTCCACCAGCAAGAAACGGGTATTCGAACGCGTTGGCATCCTGTTTGAGAACACGCACGGGATCAGCCGTGCGCAAGTATTCGACAGTTTGTTCGCCCGCGAGAAACTGGGCTCCACCGGGCTCGGCCAGGCGGTGGCGATACCGCATGGCCGCGTGAAAGGCCTGAAGGAAGCGATGGCGGCATTCGTCAAGATGGAACATCCCATTCCCTTCGATGCGCCGGACGGGCTGCCGGTCAGCTTCATTTTCATTCTGCTGGTGCCGGAGCGCGCCAACGATCTGCATCTGCAGATTCTGGGCGAGCTGGCGCAGATGTTCAGCGAGCCGTCATTCCGCGAGAAATTGCAGGCGACCGATGACCCGGTCGCGATTCATCACTTGTTCACCGACTGGAAGGTCTGAACCAATATGGCCGAGGTCAATATCCGCCAACTGTTTCAGGACAAGCAGGAACGCCTCGGGCTGACCTGGGTGGCCGGTGCGGTGGGGGCCGACCGCACGCTGGACAGTGAGACGGTCAACACCAGCAACCGGGGGTTGATCGGCCACATGAATCTGGTGCATCCCAACTGGATCCAGGTGTTCAGCGACACCGAACTGGATTATCTGCATTCGCTTTCTCCGGCTGAACTGGCGGGGGCGCTGGCGACACTCGGCAGCTACAAACCGAGTTGCCTGATCGTGGCGGGCGACACCGAGATCCCGAAAGGGCTGACCGACTTTGCCGACCGCAGCGGCACGCCGCTGTTCCGTTCCCCGCTGGGCAGCGTGCACCTGATGTGGATGGTGCGCCACTATGTGGTCAAGGCGCTGGCCGAGTCCACTTCCCGCCACGGCGTGTTCATCGATGTGCTGGGTGTCGGCGTGATGATCACCGGCGACAGCGGCGTGGGCAAGAGCGAGCTGGCGCTGGAATTGATTACGCGCGGCAACGGACTGGTCGCCGATGACGTGGTCGATCTGTACCGCATCTCGCCCGAGGCGCTGGAAGGGCGCTGCCCGGAGCTGTTGCGCGACATTCTGGAAGTGCGCGGACTCGGTGTGCTCAACATCCGCACCATGTTCGGCGAAACCGCCGTGCGCCGCAAAAAAAGCCTGAAACTGATCGTGCACCTGTACCGGCCACAATCCGACGATCTGGCCAAACTCGACCGCCTGCCCCAATCGGGCAAGGAAGACATCCTCGGCGTCGCCATCCGCAAAGTCGAGATTCCGGTGCTGGCCGGACGCAACCTGGCCGTGCTGGTCGAGGCCGCCGCGCGCAACTTTGTGTTGCAACAGCGCGGCATCGACACCATGCAGGAATTCATCACGCGGCAGGCGCAGCAACTGACCGAAGACTGAACGGGCACGCGCCGCCGCGATTCGCCCGCAACCGTGAATTTCCAGAGGTACCCTGATGCAACTTTTTCTGATTAGCGGCCTGTCCGGCTCCGGCAAGAGTGTCGCGCTGAAAACGCTGGAAGATGCGGGTTTTTACTGCGTCGATAATCTGCCGGCAGAACTGCTGCCGACCCTGGTCGAGAATCTGCAGCAGGCCGGTTACGCCCGCATCGCGGTCAGCATCGACGTGCGCAGCGGCGGCAGCGTGCAGCAATTGCCCCGGCACATCGAAGCGATCAAGGCACAGGGGCTGGATGTGCATGTGCTGTTCCTCGAAGCGCACGCCGAAGCGCTGGTGAAGCGCTTCTCCGAAACGCGCCGCCTGCACCCCCTGAGCGACGGCGCACGCACCCTGCCAGAATGCGTCGCCTACGAGCGCGAACTGCTGGCCGGGATCAGCGACATCGGCCACCACATCGACACCAGCGGGCTCGGCGCCAACGCGCTGCGCGCCTGGGTCAAGGAATTCATCCGCCTCGACCGCGCCCGCCTCACCCTGCTGTTCGAATCCTTCGGTTTCAAGCACGGCCTCCCGCTCGATGCCGATTTCGTGTTCGATGTGCGCTGCCTGCCCAATCCGCATTACGATCCGCTGCTGCGCCCGCTGACGGGACGCGATCAGGCGGTGATCGATTTCCTCGATGCCGCGCCCGACGCGCAACAGATGCACACCGACATCCGCGACTTCATCGCGCGCTGGCTGCCCAGTTTCGTGGCCGACAACCGCAGCTATCTGACAGTCGCCATCGGCTGCACCGGCGGGCAACATCGCTCGGTGTATTTCGCCGAGCACCTCGCGCGCCATTTCAAGGCGCGGCAGCAGGTGCTGGTGCGGCACCGCGAACTCACAGACTGAAAATCGCTTCAGCCACAGAGATCACAGAGCACACAAAGAAAGTTGCCGCCCGGCAGCCTGTCGCTGGTTTTCTCTGTGGTCTCTGATGAAACGACTAGCCATTCGACTAAACGAAAAAAGGACTTTCGTTAAGTCGCTGGTTATGTGTACTCTGTGGCCAATGATTTTGTGATTCTGAATTTCATGCCAATGCGTTCGCACCTCAAACCCGGCGACTACCTCACCCTGCTGACGGGCGCGCTCTGTGTCGTCCTGCTCACGCTCAAGCTGTGGCACGGCGGGGTTGCCGACACGGCCGTCATCCGCAGCGGCGGCAAGGTATTCCGTGAAGTGCCGCTGTCGCGCGACCAGCAGATCGAAGTGCCCGGCCCGCTCGGCACCAGCATCATCACCATCGAAAAACTGCGCGCTCGCATCAGCAGCGACCCCAGCCCGCGCCAGTACTGTGTGCGCCAGGGCTGGCTGCAACAGGCGGGCGAGATCGCCGTGTGTCTGCCCAATCAGGTCAGCGTGGAACTGACCGGCGGCGCGAAAAAATATGACAGCCTCAACTACTGACAAACAGGATTCGGGATTTGGGATTCGGGATTCAGGGAAACAGCCGAATCCCAAAACCCAGAATCCTGAATCCAGAATCCTGTTGGACACCACCGCCGAAGACCACCACATCGCCAAGATGGCGGCGGTGGCGCTCGGCCTGACTGTGCTGGAGAACGCCATCCCTTCGCCGCTGCCCGGGGTCAAGCCGGGACTGGCGAACATCATCACGCTGATCGTGCTGGCGCGCTTCGGCTGGCGCGCGGCGGCATGGGTTTCGCTCCTGCGCGTGGTGGCCGGCAGCCTGCTGTTCGGCAACTTCCTCGCGCCGGGATTCTTCCTGAGCCTGGCCGGTGCGCTGCTCAGCCTGTTGGTGCTGGCCTTTGCCCGCCATTTGCCGGCGCGCTGGTTTGGCGCCGTCACCCACAGCATCCTCGCCGCCTTCGCCCACATCGCCGGGCAGATGACCGTGGTCTATCTGTGGCTCATTCCGCACAGCGGCATCGCCTATCTGATTCCCATCTTCGCCACGGCGGCGCTGGTATTTGGTACAGTGAACGGCATCATCGCGATGAAATTCATGGATGAAGAAACAATCCGCCACTGAGACCCCGAGAAATGAAAAACCATAAGCAAACAACGTTCAAACCTCGATTACGATTCGACAGTTGGGGGTTCGTTTCTGTCTGCCGCTGTGTCTCGGTGGTGAATGCCTTATGAAAACGATAACGTTAGCTTTCACCGGCGCCTCCGGTCTGCCCTACGGTATGCGTCTGCTCGAATCCTTGCTGCAAAGCGGGCAGCGCGTGCATCTGGTCTATACCCAGGCCGCGCAGATCGT
>CAZSIO010000034.1:0-9134 GCA_964606865.1 uncultured Sideroxydans sp. | reverse complement strand
CCATGTCACCGTTCTGCTGGCGACCGGCGGGATCGATGCTGTATTCCCCGGCCAGGGTGAACAGGCTTTCTCCTTTGATAATGCGTGCGCGGAGTGCTTCCGCTTCTGCCTTGTCGGCAACGACCAGTTGACCGACGTGGTAGCTGGCGGGAATGCGCCCGATTTCCGGATGCGCGGTGTACCAGTTGCGCATGGCCTCTTCATTCGGGATCCACTCTTTGGTCTTTTTCTCCAGCGTCAGGGCCGGCAGCCGCTCATCGCCATAGCGAGTGAGTTGCTCACCCACATTCGCGCCCTCGCGTTCGGCATACCGGGCGACCAGCAGCAACTCGCTGCGGTTCTGCAGTTGTTCCCCGACCCATTCCGGGTTGGGCAGGTTCTTCCATTTGGCGTTGTCCACTATGTCGCCATAGGTGACTTGAATCCCGTCGGCTTGCATGAGCACCGTGGATGGCTTGATGCCCGGGCGAATGCGCGCGTCAAAGAATTGGAGATGGCTGTCTATCTGCATCTGGCGCAGCGCCGCGAGTTTGATGTCACGAAACTGCGTGGAGCGATAGAAAGACTGGGCCGCATCCAGTGCATCCGCATCCCCCTTGAAGCGCTGTTTCATTGCGGCAAGGGTATCGGCGGGGATGATGACGCTTTCGCGCAATTTATCCATGTAGCTGCGGTAGAGCAGGCCAAGCCTGAAGTCATCCATCTCGCGCAGGAGTGCCGGCGTCTTGTCCAGGCCCAGCCGCTTTGCTTCCAATGTCAGCAGTCGCGCCGATACGATACGGCGCAGCATGTCCCCGCGCAGACTCGCCTGCTCGTCTTCGCTCATGGTATTGAATTGTGTGTAAAACGGCGAACTGGCCATGACTTTCTCCAATTCGTGCGAATAAATTGCCTCACCGCCGACTGTCGCCAGTACCTGATCGGCCGCGCTGGCGGGGATTGGCGCAAGGTTCAGGGCAATCGCCCAAAACAAGCAGGCCAACGACGCTTTTCTGTTCCACATATTTTACCTTCCCGTTGCTTGGGTACGGCAGCGCCCGATAGCGCTGCCACCCCGATTTTATCTCGCGACACATAACAAATCGGGGGGCAAAACCCCCCGATTTGTTTACCCTCAACTGCGGGACGTCCTAGTCTTTTGGCACCGCACCGCCCAGATCAGGAGCGCTACCGTGCATCCAGGTTACCGCCAGATCGAAGTTGTTCAGGATCGGCTTGCCGTTCCAGACATGCTCCTTCTTCTTGGCAATCAGCGGCACACCCGCCTTGTTCGTCACGTGGCAGGAAGCACACTTCAACGGGCCATGCGAACCATCCGGATTGTATTGTGCAGCCTGTTTGTACGAAGTTACATCGGTTGTAGGCGTGACCGGATACAGTCCATGGGTGGATTCATGGCAAGACTGGCAAGACAGACCGGCGTGGCCTTTCGAGTAGCGCATCACGCTGTATTTGCCCGGCTGGTTGATCGGGTAGGCCATACCGCCCTGACCTTCAACATACGGTGCAGCGTGGCAGTCAGCGCAGTGCGGCGCACCCGGGGACAGCCAGTAGTCACGCCCGTGCGTTGCCGCATCGTAAGGAACCGCAGTGGCGCCCGTGGCACCTGCCGGCAGCTTCAGCTGTGCGACATTCACCGCCGGATTGGCCGACAGGATGGATACACTGATGTCGCCATCTTCATCCTTGCTGACCATCGGACCGCCATCCTTGAGCGCGATGACCGCGATGTCCGGCACCATGCGCTTGGCTGCCCAAGTCTCCAGAATGCCCGATGCGCCCGGGGTATCCTCGCCCTTGGCAGTCGGTACGACCTTGGGATCCATGTACTTGTTCTTCAGGTCGTCCATGGACACGCCGATCGCCTTGGCAATCTCTTCCAGCGGCTTGTTGCGGATCGTTGAACCGGTCTGCTTGAAGGCGTTGGTCAAGTTGTCACGCTGGTACAGTTCACGGCTCAACTGATTATGGCAGTTGGTGCACCACAATCCTTTGCCGCCCTCCTTGGTGCCGATTTTGGAAACACTGGTCTGGATCCATTTGCCGATGGAGTTCAGGTGCTCCGGCGTTCCGGCGCCGTCTTTATCCTTGTTGCGGTTGGCATGCACATCGCGTCCGACAAAGCAGCCGCCGGAAGCATCCCGGTTATCGCCATTCGCATAGGCATTCTTGCCATCCAGCGTGATCGGATACTGCTCCATCTTGCCATCCTGACGGTGCGCCGGGTGACACCCCTGGCACGAGGCAGTACGGCCATGCGAGTCAGGCAACGGCTGCTTGGTCTGGTGCACGGTATGGATCGCCTGAGTCAGCGGCGAGATGGTGACATCCGCGCCCGTCTTGGGATCCTTGAACGTCTTCGAATTCAACGCACCGATCACGTTATCCGCGTGGCACTTCTGGCACAACACCGGATCGCGTCCCAGACGGTTGTCCAGCGAACGGCTGTTGGGGTTGTAGTTCTTCATGAAAGTCGTGCCGGTGCGGTCATCGTGCATTTCCAGAATGGAAACCGACGTCGCTTTCAGGTTGGCGATCCAATCGCTTGCGCCCAGGCCTTTCCAGAATTCACGTTCCTGTTTGTACAGGGTGAACTTGTCGCCGTTGGCTGTCTTGTTGCTGTGGCAGTTCGCGCAGTTGGGGATGTCGATCGGATTGGTACCGACGAAACGCACCGGCTTGCCGGAGTGGGAATCGATCACCGGCTTGCCGGTTTTTTCATCCACCATGCTCACCCATGCTTCCTGGAATGGCTGAATATCCGCCTCGGTCAAGGTCAGCGGATCCTGCACGGAACGGTCATTGAACGGGGTCAGCGGCAATCCGAGCGCGTCCCAGATGCCGGGGTTGGTCAACATGATTGGCACGTTGTCCAGCACCGGTGATTTGGTGTAAACCACCGTGCCTTTATCGCCGGTGTAGTGCAGGTGTCCACCTTTCAGCGGGCTGGGAGCGGCAGCACCTGCCGGGCCATTGTCGCGCGGAACCGGGATCTGGATACCCACGAACAATTTTTCCTTGTCCGCGCTGGTTCCTTTGGGATTGGTGCCTTTCAGATCCTTGTACACATAGAGGTGGGTGAAATAGGCATTGGCGACATTTTCGTTTGCGCTATAGATGCCATCGCCGTTGACGTCGTAAGGGACATCCCAGTATTTCAGCTTTGCGCCTTCGGCGTAGGTGTTATCCACATGACCGTAGGCCAGGCGGAAGCGTTTTTTGCCATCCAGCAGCACGGTGGGATCCTTGCTGTCCGACTCCAAAAGCTCGGGAAACTTGCTCGGCCCTCTCGCCGTCTTGATGACCTGGCTTTGCACCGAGTTATACGGCGGCAACACGCAGCAGTAGCTGAAATCAAAGCCGGTGCAGTGCATGCCCAGTTCGTAGTTGATGGTGATGTTGTAATCGTTTTTCGGCTTGGTAGCCGATGGCACCGCTGACGCTGTGCCGATCGCAAAGGCGCACAACAGCGTCCCCGCGAACCAGACTTTTATATTTTTCACGAGAATCTCCCTGTAGTCATTGAATCAACAATTCCAGGCATGGCAGATACTTGCAATCTGAATATGCCCGGTTCGGTTCTTCGCGCGATGTCTATTCGCGAGCTGTTGCTACCATTCCATCCCCAATCCCCATGCAAGCAAATCAGGAAATACGAATTCTTTAGTGTAATCGGGGCAGTTTGTGTGCGATCCCCTTGTGGCAATCGATGCAGGTCTTGCCCTCACCTTCGGCCGTGGCATGCTTGTTCTGGGCAAGCCTCGCCTGCTCACCGATGTCCATCGCGGCAAAACTGTGGCAATTGCGGCAACCGATGGAATCGGATTCTTTCATGCGCGCCCATTCGCGCTTGGCCATTTCCAGACGGTGTGCTTCGAATTTTTCGGGTGTATCGATGGTGCCCACCATTTCCCCCCACACATCCTTGGCCGCAATCACCTTGCGATACATCTTGGCGAACCAGTCTTTCTTCGGCACGTGGCAATCCGAGCACTCTGCGCGGACGCCGGACACATTGGCGTAATGCGTCGACTCCTTGTACTCCTTGAAATTGGTCTGCATGCTGTGGCAGGAAGTGCAGAATTCCAAACTGTTGGTCGCCTCCAGCGCCGTGGAGAACCCCCCCACCAGCAACAGAAACACCAGCAATGAAATCCCGGCGCCGCAACCATACCGAACACAACTCGAGCATCCTATCCTTCTAAATATGCCCTTCTTGCCGGTTTCACTGTTCACTATGGCTCTCCACCGGAAGAATCAATGAAAACTGCCGTAATAGTGCACCAGCGCTTCCATATCCTCCGGCGCGAGCTGATCAAACTTCAATTTCATTTTTTTCGGAATCGGGCGCTTGCCTGTTGCAAACTCATCAAAGGCCTGGCGCAGATAAGGCATCCATTGCCCGGCCATCATGCCCGCATCATCCTTGGCTTCCGATGCCCCCTCGGAGTGGCATTTTTCACAGTAATACTCGTGAACCTCTTTGCCTTTCGCGACCAACGCCGCATCGGTCTGCTGCTTGGCGCGGACAAATTCCTTCTTGGAAAAATAGACCGCGATCTGGCGGATATCGCTATCGGTCAGGCTGTGAGCCACCTCACACATATTGGTGGTCTTGCCCTTGTTGGGTCCGCTGCGATACTTGGTATCCGGACAATCCCGCTCGTGGTCGCGGTAAGTCGTGATGTTGTTGACGAGGAATTCGGCCGAATAACCACCGATGATGGGCACTTCCGGATCGGTGCTCGCCCCCGCTTTGCCGTGGCAGTAAGCACAGGTCTTCACTGCATTATCCGGGCTGGCGGCCAGCGCGGCATGGATCGGCATCAGGCCAAGCAACACAAAAACAGAGAAAAAGGAAAGACGAAAACAGCCAGCAAGCATGTTCAATTTGAATCCCCCTAAATACTAAATTAATGGTGCGCTCTTGCCTTGTTCTTTGATAAAGCCCGAAAGTCGACCATCCCTACATCGCGTGGCAGATTAAATAGGACTCTTCGAGTGCTGTACACCCCCTACATGGCTTATGGTTAATAACCCCAAGGGGTTATCCATGGCTGCCGTTTCCGTCTGCGCTTAACAGATATTGACCCGGCCGAATTTGCGTTTGCCGACCTGCGCCACAACCACCGCGCCGACCTTGAGTTGCAGCGCCTTGTCGCTAACCTTGTCGCCGTCAAGCTTGACCGCCCCCTGCTCGATCATGCGCAGCGCTTCGGAAGTGCTGGCGACCAGATTGGCCTGCTTGAGCATTTGGGCGATACCGATGTGGCCTTCGGCACTGGTCACACTGATTTCCGGCATATCGTCCGGCAACACGCCTTTCCGGAAGCGCGCCTCAAACTCGGTCAGCGCGTCCTTGGCGGCTTTTTGCGAGTGGAAGCGGGCAACAATCTCCTGTGCCAATAGCACCTTGATGTCGCGCGGGTTACGCCCCTGTTCCGCCTCTTCACGGAAGTTGGCAACCTGCGCCAGACTGCGGAAGGACAGCAGGTCGAAGTAACGCCACATCAGATCGTCAGAAACCGACATCAGCTTGCCGAACATATCCTGCGGGGTGTCAGTCACGCCGATATAGTTGCCCAGGGATTTGGACATTTTATTGATGCCGTCGAGGCCCTCCAGCAAGGGCATGGTGAGCACACACTGTGCCGGCTGGCCGAAGTGACGCTGCAACTCGCGCCCCATCAGCAGGTTGAATTTCTGGTCGGTACCGCCCAGCTCGATGTCGGCCTTGAGCGCAACGGAGTCATAACCCTGCACCAGCGGATAGATGAATTCGTGGATGGCAATGGGTTGGTTTGACTTGTAACGCTTGCCGAAATCGTCGCGCTCCAACATCTGCGCCACGGTGTGAGTTGCCGCCAGCTTGATCAGGTCCACTGCACTGAATTTGTCCATCCAGGCAGAGTTGAACACGACTTCGGTCTTGTCCGGGTCGAGCACTTTGAATACCTGCTCGCGATAGCTCTCGGCATTGGCGAGCACCTGCTCGCGCGTCAACGGGGGCCGGGTCGCATTTTTGCCGGTCGGGTCGCCGATCATGCCGGTGAAGTCACCGATCAGGAACAGGGCGTGATGCCCCAGATCCTGCAACTGGCGCATCTTGTTGAGCAACACGGTATGGCCGAGGTGCAAGTCGGGCGCGGTAGGGTCGAAGCCCGCCTTGACGCGCAAGGACCGTCCCGATTCCAGTTTCTTGACCAGTTCGGATTCGATCAGCAGCTCATCGCTACCACGCTTGATTTGATTGAGGATTTCCTGTTGAGTCATGTCGCAAGACCGCTTGTCTGTTGCTCGCCCGCCGTCCGAATGGATTTTGAGGAGGGTTTGGTTTCTGTTAAAGTGCCGTCCCGATTCAGTAAGTCCTTGTGTTTGCCGATAAAGATGCATGGACGTGCACAAGCACCACCCGCCCCAGGAGGCGCGAATGTTACCGCAAAACTCTTTATTACACGCGCACAAGATGAAGCTGCGCTGGTTCGTTGCCCTGTCCACCCTGCCTTTGCTCGGGGTGGTGACCGCCTTCGGCATCATGCCGCAGCAGGATGTGGCACAGGCCATCCAGCGCACATTCACTGCAGACCTTGCTCTGCCGCCTGCGGCAGAAGTGGTCGAGACACATCCGACCTATTGGCATAGCAAACAGATTCAGCGCGGCGACACGGTCAGCGAATTGCTGCGCCGCATGGAAGTCCAGGACGATGCCGCCGACAATTTTTTGCGGCGCGCTACGGCTGCCGGCTCTTTGCGCCAGTTGCGCACGGGCAAAACCGTCCAGGCCAAAACATCGGCCGAATCGCGCTTGCTCGCCCTGTCCTATGTTGACAATGACGGCAATCAAATCACCATTACCCCCGACGGGGAACGGTTCAAGGTGGAGACACAGCCCGCGCTGGCGGAGCGCAGAGTGTTCGTGCAGACCGGCGAAATCAGCAGCAGCCTCTACACCGCCACGGATGAAGCGAATTTACCCGATGCTGTGGCCAATCAATTGGTGGAGATTTTTGGCGGCGACATCGATTTTCACCGTGACTTGCGGCGCGGCGACACATTTAGCATCATTTACGAGCAACCCTACCTGAACGGCGAGGCGACGCGCAATGCGCGCATTCTGGCCGCCGAATTCATCAACCACGGTCGATCCTTGCAGGCTTTCTACTTCCAGAACACCCGTCACGGCGGCGACTATTTTTCGCCGGACGGCAAGAGTATGCGCAAGGCGTTCTTGCGCTCACCCATCGAGTTCTCACGGGTCAGCTCGGGATTCAGCCGTGCGCGCTTTCATCCGGTATTGAACCGCTGGCGCGCGCACAAAGGTGTGGACTATGCCGCGCCAACCGGCACCAAGGTGCGCGCGACGGCCGACGGTGTGGTGGGATTCGCCGGCAAACAGGGCGGTTACGGCAACGTGGTGATGCTTGATCATCAGGGCCAATTCCAGACGGTGTATGGCCACTTGTCGCGTTTCGGCAATGTGCGGCGCGGGCAACGTGTGAGCCAGGGCGAGGTGATCGGTTACGTCGGCCAAACCGGGCTCGCCAGCGGGCCGCATTTGCATTACGAATTCAAGGTCAGCGGCGTGCAGCGCGATCCGCTGAAAGTGGCACTGCCCGACGGCAAACCGATCAGCGCGGTGCAGCAATCGGTGTTCACCGAGACAATCCAGTCGCTGCACGCGCGTTTGTCACTCTTGCGCAATACGCGTATCGCCCAGCTCGATTAAGTGAAAAAGGACGCTGCGCTTTACCTCGGCATCATGTCCGGCACCAGTCTGGACGGCATCGATGTCGCCCTGGTCGATCTGACCGCAGCACCTTCCTTGATCGCCAGCCATTTCCAGCCTTATCAGCCTGAACGGGTCAAGACCCTGCTCGATCTGCACACCGCCGGACAGGATGAGCTGCACCGTGCCCAACTCGCCGCCAACCAGCTTGCCCACGACTATGCAACAGCCGTCCGGAGCCTGCTGCAATCAGCGGCTATCCAGCCGCAACACGTGCGCGCCATCGGTTGCCACGGACAGACCATACGTCACCGACCGGAACAGGGCTACAGCCTGCAACTCAACAATGGCGCGCTACTGGCAGAGTTGAGCGAAATCACTGTCGTCTGCGACTTTCGCGCGCGCGACATCGCGGCGGGTGGTCAAGGCGCGCCGCTGGTGCCGGCTTTCCATGACCAGGTCTTGCGCCACCCAACCATTCATCGCGCAATCCTCAACATCGGCGGCATCGCCAACCTGACCAACCTCGATCCAAACCGGACGACGACAGGCTTCGATACCGGCCCCGGCAATCTGCTGATGGATACATGGATCAGCAAACACCGTGGGGCAGCCTACGATGCAGACGGTGCTTGGGCAGCCAGCGGGACGCCCATTCCTGCCCTCCTGCAAGCCTTGCTGGCGGAACCCTACTTTGCCGCGAAACCCCCAAAAAGCACCGGGCGCGACCGGTTCAACCTGGCCTGGCTTGAACGTCATTTGGGCGGAAAAGAATCACCTGCAGATGTGCAGGCGACTTTGCTGGCACTGACCGCAGACAGCATCGCCGCTGCCATTCGCCGTGATTGCGCCGGAACGGAAGATATCTATCTGTGCGGGGGCGGCGCGCACAACGTTGCGCTGGTCGCTCGTTTGCAAACTGCGCTGCCGGCGTGCCGCATCCAGAAAACAGAAGCGCTGGGCATCGCCGCCGACTGGATGGAAGCAGTCGCCTTCGCCTGGCTGGCGCAACAGGCGCTCTATCTCAACCCGGGCAACTTGCCCGCCGTCACCGGCGCCCGCCATCCCTGCATTCTGGGCGCGATCTATCCGGCATAAACCCAAGGGCACCTCTAATAATCCAAATTTCGTCGCAATACAGCGTTGCTCTCAAAAAATTACTCCTTACATATCATGCATATGCTGCGTCGCAATTTTTTGCTCGCGCCTTGTCTTGCTTAGAACTTTGAATTGTTAGAGGCACCCCCAAAAATAGCAGTTGATCACGCGAAGACGCGGAGAACGCGGTGGAAATTCAAAGAGATATGGCTGCAAGTCATGACCACCAATTGGCGAAGTGCATATTTTTGCAACCGCACCTCCGACACGTTACTGGCGAAGCCAGCCGATTGCGGGAGGAGGTGCGTTG
>CAZSIO010000033.1:0-9255 GCA_964606865.1 uncultured Sideroxydans sp. | reverse complement strand
AGCATACCGCGCTACTGGCCGACATCAATCTGCCGCATCCGCACGGTGGCCGTACTATTTCCCTGGCCGAGCGCCAGTTGCTCACCCTGCGCGAACGCGTGAAGGAACTGGAAAAGCAGTTGCGCGAACTGCTGGCCTTTGCCAAAGAGAATGACGCGCTGCAACTCAAGGTGCACCAGTTCAACTGCGCGCTGTTCGGCCCCTACGACCGCGCCGCGCTGCAATCCCTGGTGACGCACAATCTGCGCGACATCTTCGCCGTGCCGCACAGCGCCCTGCATCTGTGGCGCGACGAACCGCCCAGCGCCGAGGTGCTCGCCTTCGCCGATGAGCACGCGCAACCCGTCTGTGCGCATCACGCCATCGCCGACACGCTGGCCTGGTTCGGCGAGGCCGGCCAGCATCTGCGCTCCTTCGCTTATCTGCCCTTGCGCGCCAACGGCCAGACCATCGGCCTGCTGATCCTTGCCAGCGAAGACAAGGAACGTTTTTATCCCGAAATGGGCACGCTGTTCCTGCAACGCATCGCCGAAACACTGGGCAGCGCTTTCAGATTGCATGTCTGACGAGCCTGCAACGCTGGCGGGTTATCTCGCCTATCTCAACAACGAGCGCAACTATTCTCCGCTCACCGCCGAGAACTACGCGCGCGACATCCTCCGCTTGTTCAAGCTGGCCGGCACGACACCGCTGCCGGACTTAAAAAGCCATCACATCCGCCGCTACGTCGCGCAATTGCACGGCAGCGGACTGGGTGGACGTTCGCTGGCGCGCGTGCTCTCCGCCTGGCGCGGTTTTTACAGTTACCTGATGCGCGACCACGGCTGCCAGAGCAACCCCTGCGCCGGCCTGCGCGCGCCAAAAGCGCCCAAGACCTTGCCGCATGCGCTGTCGCCGGACGAAGCCGTGCAACTGGTGGAAATGAAAGTGGAATCGCCGCTGGATGCGCGCGACAAGGCGATGTTCGAGCTGCTCTATTCTTCGGGGCTGCGTCTGGCGGAACTGGTGGGGCTCGACCATGATGTCATGCGCAACAGCCTGGCCTCACATGAGTTGAGCGTGACCGGCAAAGGCAGCAAGACGCGCATCGTGCCGATGGGCAGCCATGCCGTCGCCGCGCTGCACGCCTGGCTTGCGGTGCGTGATCAGATCGCCAAACCGGATGAGATTGCATTGTTCGTCGGCAAGAACGGCCGCCGCATCAGCCCGCGCAGCGTACAACGACAACTGCATCAGCGCGGCATCACCCAGGGCATCGCCAGCGGCGTGCACCCGCACCTGCTGCGCCACTCCTTCGCCACACACCTGCTGCAATCGTCCGGCGATCTGCGCGCGGTGCAGGAAATGCTCGGCCACGCCAGCATCTCCACCACCCAGGTCTATACCCATCTCGATTTCCAGTATCTCGCCAAGATCTACGACAGTGCGCATCCGCGCGCGAAGAAAAAAATATGAACCCGGCAAAGCCCAAAACGCATTCGACCCCGCATCGCCCATCGCAAGGCGGCAAGGATTTTCGCCGGCGCGTACAGCGCAGCAAACAGCAGGATGAGGCGCGCGCGCCGCAACCCATAGCCAGGCCGCGCGCCGGCAATGCTGCCGCCCAACCCGGCATCCTCCTCAAGGCAGGGCGCGAGAAATCCTTGCAGCGCCGTCACCCGTGGGTCTTCTCCGGTGCCGTTGCGTGCATCGACGGCGCACCCGCCAGCGGCGACACGGTGGCCGTGCGTGATGCGGCCGGAAATTTTCTGGCTTGGGCGGCGTATAACCCCGACTCGCAAATCACCGCCCGCGTGTGGTCGTGGCGTGAGCCGGAAATCATCAATGCGGCGTTCTTCCACCGGCGTATCAGCGCCGCCTTGCAGGCGCGCCGCGCGCTCGGTCTTGAACGCGACAGCAACGGCATACGCCTCCTCCACGGCGAATCGGATGGGCTGCCCGGCCTCATCGTGGACCGCTATGGCGACGTGCTGGTGTTGCAGCTCGGCAGCGCCGGGCCGGAGTATTGGCGCGACACGCTGGCCGATCTCCTGCAGGAATTATGTGCGCCCGTTTGCATCTATGAACGTTCCGATTCCGACGGGCGCACGCTGGAAGGCCTGCCCAAACGCTGCGGCGTGCTGCGCGGCGCATTGCCGGAGACAGTGGAAGTGAACGAGAACGGCTTGCGCTTCGCGGTGGACGCGGCCGCCGGACAAAAAACCGGTTTTTATCTCGACCAGCGCGACAACCGCGCGCTGACCGGCACCCTGGCGGCGGGCCGCGAGGTGCTCAACTGCTTCTGCTACACCGGCGGTTTTTCACTGTATGCCCTGCGCGGCGGGGCGAAATCGGTGCTTTCCATCGACTCGTCACAGGAAGCACTGGAAATCGCCCGGTGCAATGTGGAATTGAATGGACTGGACGCGTCGAAAGCCGAATGGCAAAGCGCCGACGTGTTCGAAGCGCTGCGCAAATTGCGCGACCAGAACCGCAAATTCGATCTCATTGTGCTCGACCCGCCCAAGTTTGCCCCCACCGCCGCCTTTGCGGAAAAAGCCGCGCGCGCCTACAAGGACATCAATCTGCTCGGCTTCAAATTGCTGCGCCCGGGCGGTCTGCTGTTCACCTATTCCTGCTCCGGCGGTATCAGCGATGACCTGTTCCAGAAGATCGTCGCGGGCGCCGCGCTGGATGCTGGGGTCGATGCGCAGATCGTGAAAAAACTCCACGCGGCAGCGGATCACCCGGTGTTGCTGAGTTTTCCGGAGGGCGCGTATTTGAAAGGACTGGTGCTGCGGGTGGCTTGAGCGGTAGAGACACGACCCCGCGCCGTTGTTCACCGTCGGCTCGCCGCTGCTTGGCGGCGATGTGCATCAGTGCTGGCTCACGAAGGGTTTGAATCCGAGTCTGCCGGCCAGGATGTTGGCGGCGCGGCGCGCGGCATCGGCGCTGGCATATGGCCCGATATGCACCCGGGTCAGCCCCTGTTTCTGCTGCAGAATGATGCCTTTACCGCTGTCGCCCAGTTCGGCGCGCATCTTGGCGAGGAAACTTTCCGCGCCCTGTCTTTCCCGAAATGCGCCCAACTGCAAATACACTTTACCCGCCGTATCGGATTCCATGACCGGCATCACCGTGGTTGCCGCGACGGTTTCCACTTTGACCGGCTCAATCGCGGCAGCGACCGGCGCATTGCCCGTGGCGGCCAGACTTTCCACTTCCACTTCGGCGCTGCCCTGGTTGACGTAGCCAAGCTTATACGCGGCGGCATAGGACAGGTCCATGATGCGGTCATGCAGGAACGGGCCGCGATCGTTGACACGCACCACCACCGATTTGCCGTTGGCCAGGTTGGTCACGCGCGCGTAGCTCGGCACCGGCAGTGTGGGGTGCGCGGCGGTCATGCCATACATGTCGTAGGTGTCGCCGATGGAGGTGTGCTGGCCGTGGAATTTTTTGCCGTACCAGGAAGCGCTGCCGCGCTCCTTGTAGTTGCCCGTTGCGGCCAGCGGGGTGTAGGTCTTGCCCAGCGCGGAATAGGGGCGGTTGGCGTAGCGGTGCAGCGGCTCCGGCTTGGGCACCGCATCGGGGATGCTGTCCAGATTGGCCGGGGCATCGGCGCCGGGGCCGTCACCTGCCAGATATCCACCGCCTTGCGTTGCCACCGGTTTTTCTGCCGCACTCGTGGCCGGGCGCTGCGGGGAAGTGGAACAGGCGCTCAACAGCGCCAGGGCGAGCGCAATCGTGATACCGGATTTTGTCATGCTTGTCTCCTCAGGTTTTGACCAGACGCTGGTGGGTGTGGATGCTCATCAGCACGCCGAAGCCGAGCATCAGCGTGAGCAATGATGTGCCACCATAACTCACCAGCGGCAGCGGCACGCCAACCACCGGCAGAATGCCGGTGACCATGCCGATGTTGACGAAAGTGTAAATGAAAAAGGTGAGCGTGATGCTGCCCGCCATCAGACGCGTGAAGTAGGTGGATGCGTTGGCGGTGATGACAAAGCCGCGTCCGATGACGAAGACGTACAGCCCCAGCAACAACAGGTTGCCGATGAAGCCGAACTCTTCCGACCAGACGGCGAAGATAAAGTCGGTCGTGCGCTCGGGCAGGAAATCCAGATGGGTCTGTGTGCCCTGCATGTAACCCTTGCCCATCAAGCCGCCGGAGCCGACCGCGATCATGCCCTGGATGGTGTGGTAGCCCTTGCCCAGCGCATCCTGCGACGGGTCGAACAACATCAGGATGCGCTGGCGCTGATAGTCGTGCAGCGCATGCCACAGGAACGGCGCACTGGCCGCTGCGGCGACGAGCAAGCCGATGATGACGCGCCAGCTCAAGCCGGCGAGAAACAGCACGAAGAAACCGCTGGCGGCGATCAGGATGGAGGTGCCGAGATCAGGCTGGCGCACGATCAATGCCAGCGGCATCACCAACAACAGGGCGGCGATGAGATGGTTGCGCCAGGTCAGGGTCGCTTCGTGCTTCTCGAAGTACCAGGCCATCATCAGCGGCACCGCAATCTTCATTAGTTCAGAAGGCTGGATGTTCGCCACGCCCAGATTCAGCCAGCGCCGCGCGCCGTGGCTGATCTCGCCGAACAAGGCGACGCCGATCAGCAGAACCATGCCCAGCACGTACATCGGCACGGCCAGCCGCATCAACCAGTGCAGCGGCATGTTGGCGATGATCCACAGCACGATGAAAGCCACGGCGATATTGCCCAGCTGCCCCAGCACGCGCGCGCTGTTGCCGTCACTGGCGCTATACAGCGTCAGCAGGCTGACCAGCAGCAGCGCCCCCAGCCCGGACAACAGGACCGGATCGAGGTGCAGCACGAAACGCTGTTTGAGTTGGCGCAGATTCATCAATCTCCCTCCGCCGTGTCGCTGACTGCGGCCTTTTTCAGGGGCTTGGGCAGCTTGCCCAGCAGATAATAATCGAACACCTTGCGCGCAATCGGCGCCGCCGTCGAGCTGCCGTGTCCGCCGTTTTCCGCCAGCACCGCCAGCGCGATGCGCGGCTGGTCGGCCGGGGCGAAGGCGATGAACCAGGCATGGTCGCGATTGTATTCCGAGACTTTTTTCTCATCATATTTTTCGCCCTGCTTGATCGCGATGACCTGCGCCGTCCCTGTCTTGGCTCCCACCGGATAAAGCGCGTTGTAAAACGAGCCGGCCGCAGTACCGCCCGGATGGGTGACCGCCTGCATCGCGCGCTTGACCAGATCGATATCCTGCGCCGGGATCTTCAGGTCAAACAGGGGTTGCGGCAGCGCGGTCGTCTCGCCTTGTATCGCCTTGACCAGATGCGGACGATAGCCCATGCCGCCGTTGGCCAGGGTGGCCGTGACATGCGCCATCTGCAAGGGCGTGGCCAACTGATAGCCTTGCCCGATGCCGGCCGACACGGTATCGCCCGGATACCAGATCTGCTTGTGGCGTTGCATCTTCCACTCGGTGGAAGGCAACAGCCCCGGCACTTCGCCCTCGAGGTCAATTCCGGTGCGCTTGCCAAAACCAAATTGGCCAAGATAGTCGTGCATGCGATCGATGCCAAGCTCGGTCGCCAGTCCGTAATAATAGGTGTCGCACGACACCACGATGGATTTGAACAGATCCACGCGGCCGTGGCCGCCCACTTTCCAGTCGCGGTATTGATGCCGGCTGCCGGGCAGCATGTAGTAACCGGGATCGCTGATGCTGAAATCGGGCGAGCGCGCAGCGAAATGCAATCCGGTCAATGCCATGAACGGTTTGATCGTCGAACCCATCGGATACTGTCCGCGCAGGGCACGGTTGTTGAGCGGCACGTCCGGCGAATTGTTGAGCGCATCCCAGCTCTCGGTGTCGATGCCGTCGATGAACAGATTGGGGTCGTAGCCGGGCTTGCTGACATAGGCCAGCACCTCGCCGTTGGCCGGATCGATGGCCACCAGCGCACCGCGAAAATCACCGAATGCCTGCACCGCCACTTCCTGCAAACCGGCATCCAGGGTCAGCGTCAGGTTTTTGCCCGACTCGGGCGCGGTGCGCGACACCATGCGCACCGCCCGTCCGCCGGCATCCACCTCGACCTGCTCGAAACCGGTCACGCCGTGCAGTACTTTTTCGTAATACTGTTCGATCCCGGTCTTGCCGATGTATTCGGAGCCCAGATAGTTGGCTGCGAGCTCGCCCTCTTCCAGCTCGTCCAGTTCCTGCTGATTGATGCGACCGATGTAGCCGAGCAAATGCGAGGTTATCTCGGTGTAGGGATATTCCCGAAACAGGCGCGCCTTCAATTCGACGCCGGGAAAGCGATAACGCTGCGCGGCAAAACGCGCCACCTCCGCATCCGTCAGCCGGGTGCGGATGGGCAGGGTTTGCAGCGAGCGCCGCTCCGCCAGCAGCTTTCTGAAGCGGCGCAAATCCTTGGGTTTGATCTCGACCAGTTTGCCGATCTCGGCGATGGTCTGATCCAGATTGGGGATGTTGTCCGGCGTGACTTCCAGGGTGTAGCCCGCATAGTTGCGCGCCAGCACCGCGCCGTTGCGGTCGGTGATCACGCCCCGGTTGGGCACGATAGGCACCACATAGATGCGATTGCTTTCCGCCAGCGTGTCGAAATGCCCATGCTGCAATACCTGCAGATAGAACACACGCGCCAGCAGCACCAGCAGCAGCAGGCCGGCAAAACCCAGGCCGAAGAACAAGCGCAAGCGGAAAAAATGGATTTCGCGCTGACTATTCTTCAGCTCGATCTTGCGCATCATAGTTCGTTGGGATTGCGCCGCGGGCGGCGCAGCGTCTGGATGAGCAAAGTGAGCGGCGCCCACAACAGCGCGGAGGTCAGACTGCCGATGAAGTATTCCCATGCGACAAAACCGCGCACCTGCCAATGAACAAGGGCATAGACGGCATAACTGACCAGCAGCAGGGCGAACACGTGCATCGATTGTTCTTTCAAACTGAACATCTGCACACGCCGATTCAATATCAGCCCGCCAAAAGCCAGCACGGAATACGCCAGCGCGTGCTGTCCAAACAGGCTGGCGTCGGCGACATCGACCAGTATCCCCAGCACCCAGGCAGTGCCGATACCGACCCGATGCGGTTTGTGGGTGCACCAATAGAGCAGGACCAGCGCCACGAAATCGGGACGCACGGCCAGCGCCCAACCGTGCCAGGGCAACCACTCGAACAGCACGGCAACGATGAGCGAGGCAAAGATGAAACGACGGCTGGCGGGAAGCAAAAATTCACGGTCCGTGCTCAAAAGCGATTTCACCGGGCACCTCGCTTGATCGATTTCTTGCCGGATGGCTTGTCCGCCGCCGCATCATCAAGCGGGCGCGGTGGCAAGGAAGACACGGACGACACGACCAGCAAGGTACGATGGCGATCGACCCCTGCCAGCGGCGCACAGACGATATGCGCAAATGCGTACGCCGGATCGCGCTCAACGCGCACGACTTTCGCCACCGGCAATGCGGGCGGATACGTGCCGTCGAGGCCGGATGTCACCAGCTCGTCGCCTACTTCGATATCCACACCAACCGGTTGATAACGCAATTCCATCTCACTGATATTGCCCGAGCCAAAGACCGCTGCACGCAAACCGTTGCGCACCACTTGCACCGGCACGATATTATTTTTGTCGGTAACCAGCGTAACCTCGGACAACCACGGAAAGGTGCGTGTGACCTGGCCGACCACGCCCCGGTTATCGACCACCGCCTGCCCCGCCAGCACACCGGCCTGCGCGCCGGCATCCACCAGCAGCTTGCGCTTGAAGATGTCGCGCTCCAGATAGACGATCTGTGCCGTCCGGACGGTGTAGTCGGTGCGCTGCTTGATTTCCAGCAGGGCGCGCAATTGGTCATTCTCGTTCAGCACTGCTTCGAATTGATTCAGCCGCGCCGCATCCGCATCATGTTGCAGGCGCAACTGTTCGTTTTGGGCAACCAGGTGGCGCTGCAGCGAGAGATATTCGGAACCATCGTGCCAGAGCGTGCCCGGCAGTGTCGTCAGGCGCTGCAAGGGATAGATGATGGCGGCAATGACTTGGCGTGTGGATTCCAGATAACGGTAGCGCGCATCCACGAACAGCAGCAGCAGGGAAAGTACCGAAAAGAACACCAGCCGCGCGACCGCGCTCGGGCCGCGATTGAAAAAAGGGAGCGAGCGCGTATCTTCCAGCACCGCTGAATCAATCTGAAGTGAAGATGTTCGTGTATTTGTCCATGCTCTCCAGTGCCTTGCCGGAACCGCGCACGACACAGGTCAACGGATCATCGGCGATCACCACCGGCAAACCGGTCTCTTCCATCAGCAGCCGGTCGAGGTCACGCAACAGGGCGCCGCCGCCGGTCAGCACCATGCCCTTGCCGGCGATGTCCGCGCCAAGTTCGGGCGGGGTCTGTTCCAGCGCCGTCTTCACCGCGCTGACGATGCTATTGAGCGGATCGGTCAACGCTTCAAGAATCTCGTTGCTGGAGATAGTGAAACTGCGCGGCACACCCTCGGCCAGATTGCGCCCGTTCACTTCGAGTTCGCGCACTTCGCTGCCGGGGAAAGCGGAACCGATCTCTTTCTTGATCTGTTCGGCCGTGGTCTCGCCAATCAGCATGCCGTAGTTGCGCCGGATGTAATTGATGATCGCGTCGTCGAATTTGTCGCCGCCGACCCGCACCGAGCCGGAATATACCGCGCCGCCGAGCGAGATCACGCCCACTTCGGTGGTGCCGCCGCCGATATCGACCACCATGGAGCCAGTCGCATCCTCCACCGGCAGGTCGGCGCCGATCGCCGCCGCCATCGGCTCTTCGATCAGTTCGACGCGGCGCGCGCCGGCACCAAACGCGGATTCGCGAATGGCGCGGCGCTCGACTTGGGTCGAACCGCACGGCACGCAAATGACGATGCGCGGACTGGGGGTGAAGAAACTGGATTTGTGCACACGGCGGATGAACTGCTTAAGCATCTGCTCGGTCACGGTGAAGTCGGCGATCACGCCGTCTTTCATCGGGCGGATTGCGGTGATGTTGCCCGGCGTGCGGCCGAGCATCTGCTTGGCGGCAAGGCCCACCTGCTGGATCACCTTCTTGCCGTTGGGCCCGCCCTCCTGGCGGATCGCCACCACGGACGGCTCGTTCAGCACAATGCCCTGCCCGCGCAACCAGATCAGTGTATTCGCTGTGCCAAGGTCGATGGCAAGGTCATTGGAAAAGTAACCCTTGAAAAGTCCGAACATGTTGTATCCCGTAGTCTAAAGAGGTGCCCCGAATG
>CAZSIO010000032.1:0-9303 GCA_964606865.1 uncultured Sideroxydans sp. | reverse complement strand
CCTGATGGCGGAACACCGCCTCGGCTGTGGGAGAGCGGCAGATATTGCCCATGCAGATAAAAAGCACTCTAATAATTTTCATGTTGTTCAATAGATTATGACTATTTTTTGACTCAAGGAAACACGCTAAAACAACCCATTACGCACCAATGGAATCAAATGGTTATCATGCCATTTTGGAGAACAAAATCCTCATGGAAATTCACTTCGCTGACAACCACCTGGGCTGCCGGTGAAAGTGCTGCGATACGAAAATCCATCAGTTCTTCTTCCCCGATGTCGGGGTAGGTAAACGCTTCACCATCTGGTCAAAGTCCGACTCGAAACGCTGGTCGTCCAATACCCGGAACTTGCCGAACTGCTGTTCAGCGTGTGCCTTGGCCAACTCAGCCGACACCTTGCCCGCGCCTTGCAAAATCTCGCGGTCGTTCAGTGTCAAAAAACCTTCCACTTTGTCGATCCAGTCCTGCATGGTCATGGCGATGCGCCGCATCGCCTGGCCTTCGGCAAAGATCAAATACTGCTCGGCCAGGTTATTGAGGGCGCGCAACTCTTCCTCGTTCAGATAATTCTTGGCGATGCTCACATCGGCCTTGCGGATGCGCGCGCCCTCCCAAGTCGTCAGCCCCATGTTCGGCTGGCTGCTATCGGCACGGGTGGCGATCAGCTCGGCGGCAGTCTGGCCGTGGATGGCGTAATGCACCTTGTTCTGCACCGTGGCGAAGAACGTCTGGGTGAGCGCATGGCCGGCGTCGTAATCCACGCTGGTGGCGTAGATGTCGGTGATCTTCTGGTAAAAGCGCCGCTCGCTGGTGCGGATGTCTTGCAGGCGGCGGGTCAGTTCGTCGAAGTAATCCCGCCCCTTGCCGGGATTCTTCAAGCGCGCGTCGTCCAGCACAAAACCCTTGACGATATATTCCTTCAGCTTGTCGTTGGCCCACTGGCGGAAGCGCACGCCCACCGGGCTGCGCACACGGAAGCCCAAAGCCAGCACCATGTCTAGGTTGTAGTGCGCCACCTCGTACTGCTTGCCGTCTGCGGCAGTTGTTTGGAATAACCGAACAACTGAATTTTCATCCAGCTCGCCATCTTCAAAGATGTGCTTGATGTGCTCGCTGATCGTCCCCTTGGCCTTGCCAAACAACTCGGTCAACTGCTTCTGGTTCAGCCAAAGGGTTTCCGCCTCCAGCATCACGTCAATGCGGGTGGAACCGTCTTCGCTCTGGTAGATCAGGAATTGTTGGGGTTCGGTCATGATTTCAGCTTGTCAGAAAAATTGGTTCTATTGATCCGTCCCAGATAGTGCTTGAAATCCGTTCGCCTTGAGCTTATCGAAAGGTGAATGGGCTTCGACAGGCTCTGCCAGGGTGGGTAGATTTAACTCAGATACCACTTCCATAATCCACTCGTTGCGCTTCACGGCATTGAGTCTCATGGCCACCGCCGCTTCCGCATCACATACTGCCGATCTGCCCAGGCAAATTGAAAAAACTCCTTCATGTCCGGTACGTCAGCCACACCGGATGCGACGGGAGAATTGGCTACCCAAGCACCGTTACAGAGGGAGCCGATTACATCGCGCAGTGCAGCGATCAAGGTCACCAGCGCATAGATGGCGTGCTTGGCCGCCACATCCAATTCCGATGCGCGAGTGAACAGGCGAGCAACATCCATATGCCGTTGATCCATGCCACTGATCAGGCTTACGGCAGCGTCTCCAAATGCAACGGACACAATTTGCCCATTCAGTTCAGAACGCTGACGCTCCTTGGGCGTGGCGTGCTCGCGAATAATCCGATTGGCAACCTCGCCCCACTGCACGATGGGGTCAGCCATAGCCTGATACTTGTGGCCAGTCAGCTTATTGATGTTGGAATAGCGCCCGCCGGGGTGCGTGAAATCATCCAAGAAGCCCAGGATGATGATCGGCGAAGAATCCGGCTGAAATGCATCCAGCACAGTTACTCCGTTCGCTGTGCAGATGGCCTTTGCAGCGTCAAATAGGGAGTGGAGTTTGTGACCGTAATCCTCGACGGTCTTGCTGTCTGGCGGAACCAGTTTGTTTCGGGCCATGTGGTCGAGAATCAGGATCAGTTTCATAGTTCGCTCGAAACCAATCGATAGCTCGAAAAATGACGAGTAGAAAAGTCCCTTTTTGTCGCCAAGGTTGGCTTTTCGAAGCGCCGTCAGGCCATTGCATAGGCACGCCTGAGCGAGCAGCCCTTCCTGTTCCAACAAAAACCATGTATCGCTGAACAACTTTGGCACACTCATACCCCATCACTTCCAGACTGAATTGTTCTCAGATCGAACCAATGGGTGCCGACGAAGCGTAAGAGATTCACACGGGCAGCGGGATGGGTGGGGATTCCGACGGTGCGTACTTTCTTATCAGCGTCATATCGGATGAGCATCAAGCTTTCTCCCACAACGCGACCAAACGCATGAAGTGTCGCTGACTCCATGTGACCACGCATTCTTTGCCTGCAAGTTGTACCCTTGCCTCAACCCGTTCGAGTTTGCTGTCGGCTTGTTTGAATTTTTCAATAACCGCTTCGATATCGTCTAGCCACTCGAAACTTGCGTTCTTGAGCTTGGCCATTGTATCGGCGCTGACGCACAGCATGTTTCCTGCATCGTTGAGATAGTCAGCATTTGTGTATGAAAGCAGCGCACACGCCTCGAAATAGTTTTCTGTCACACCTTGGGCATTTGCGGAGGCTTTTGGGAAGGTGTCACCGGTAACCTGACACTTGCCTTGATATTCAGAGTAAAGGAATTTTCGTGCCTCTGAATTTGTTGGTTGATTGCGCACCGGTGAGAAAGTAACTGTTTGCGGAGAAGTGAGGTGTGTCTTGATTGCATCTTGTACGCCATCACGAAGCTTCTCCTCATAACGTATCGGATTAGTAAGCGGCGATGCGTTTACATTGACTTGACTAATCTCACCCCTTTGCAAGCGCGTGAGTCCCTTCATGGCATCCTTAAAGGGAGGCGCAGGTTGTGGTGCCACTTTCTTTGGAACAAGCTTTTCGAATGCATCCAGTTCTGAATCAGATGCAGATGCAATCTTTTCGAGTAGCTTCATACGACGCGGATCGCCCTGCCCGAGCTTTTGCAAGGCCTGCTGTTGTTCAGGCTGTTTCATACCCAGCTTTTCAGACAGCTCCATTGCGTTGCTCGCTGACTTCAAAAAAACCTCAGGCAGATCGTCAAGCCCTAACTCGCCAGGCGTATGGAAAACACCCTGCTTGTCAGGTAGCCAAGGAGTTTCCAACAGTAATTTCCCATTGGCGGAAATCACTTCTTCACGCTCGGCGTTTTCAAAAGTTTGGCGCGATGATTTTTCAACGACCCCACGGATGCATTGGGCGTGGGGCAATAGATATTCCCAAAGTAACCGACTACGCTCAAGTGTTGGTGCATTGACCACACTCTCCAATCCATCCAGCTCCCAGTCAGGGTCAAAACCATCCAGGCCGCGTTTATGCCAACCGTGGTAATGAATTAGACTCACATAGCCTTGGTAATTCGCAGATTTTTTCTTGAAGCGCGGCGACTTGGCCACTCCCAGTCCGGCAAGAGCACTCAAGTCATTTTCTGAATATGGCTCATGCGCAAGAAGGTATATGCCTTTGCAATCGACAAAATATAACTTGTTTTCTTCCGTATTAAAGTAGGCGTCTTGCGCCTTAACAAGTAAAAAATCCTCTTCATTACCGATTGGTTGAGCCAGCAAATAGCGCGCTTCTTCAAGGGCATTTTCCAACCTCGACTTCTTTTCGTGCGAGTCGGTTTGAAGAGCTTGAGTTATTTTTCGAAAATCCCGCTGCCATGTTTCAAGGTGGATTTTTTTATCGCCAGTTCGGGTGTATTTGGGCAATACCTTTTTCAACACAAGGTCTGCGAAGTCTGGCGTAGTAAGTCCTATGTCTTCTTCCAAGAATTGGCGGATTTCCTTTTTTTGAACAAGTGATCGTTTGACAGTCGGCAGCCCAGTTACCGCTTCATCATCCTCGTCTTCGATAGGAAGAAAAGCATTGGGTGTGCCATTTGCACCAAGCGGCACAACATGCTTATCCCCTTCTAGTCGAATTATTGGCTGGCTGGTAAAGCTCCGATTCGCTGATCCCATGTCTGATAGGTACTCATAAAATCGAATTACCCATTGGTCAATTTGCTGAGACATGAACTCGGCAGTTATTAACTTGCCAATCTGTTCGGCGCCAACCTCAATATTTAGTGCAAGTGGATGAGCAATCCATTCAGCCCGCTGAAAATGTGCAACCGGGGTCTTTTTTCCGACTAGAAATTGATGCAGAACGGGGTAGTTATTTTGTGTCAGCTCTGGAACAAGCCATTTCAAACCCGTGTTGTCGAATAACTGATCCAGCTGAGATGGCCCGAAAATCTTGGTTAATTCTGCGCCCCGCGCCAGTTTTGCTTGTGCACCACTTACATAGCCACGGTTTGATGATGGCAATAGGGGGTGATTTGCCAAGGCATCACGAACTTTTGAGTGCAATGGATGGAAGAATGTACCCTCTTTGAATTTGTCGTGATTAATAGGAAGTGTATTCAGTGCAACCAGGTTGAGCAGCTTCAGTTTCTTAATATGTTGCAGGCTATCAGCCAGCAAAGCCGCCGTTTCCTGAACTAGATGCCTGTTAAAATCATCGTCGGACGGGATGTTATCCCTGGCCGGTGTAGTGCGGTAAGGTCCTTGTAGAATGAAACCAACATGGGTTTCTTTGTCAGTCGGAAAAAACACGAATAGGCGTGCCTCCTCGACAGCTTCAATAGTCCCATCCTCTGCCAACCGTTTATTGAGGGCGAAAGCAATCTGGACAGGGCGATGCGCCTTATCTTCACCATCCGCCTCTTTCCATGCAACAGAGCGGTCAAATACTAAAAAACAATGCTCTTTTGAATCACCAGTGATGATGTAAATCTCGCGCGCCCTCTCATCAACCGTGGTGTCCTCACGTAGATAGTGACCGCCTTTTTCTCTCGCTTCCCACTTAATCTCCATCAGAGATTTTGTGAATAAAAGCGTTCCGGCTCCCAGATTGGCGAGCTTGCTCACTATTTCTTCATAGGCATTTTTTGCGGGCTTTAATTTTCTACACTCAATGTAATTAGGATTTCTAATGAGATGGTCGAAGGGCAGAACAAAACGTGTGCGCCCACGTTTGAGGTCATTTGGATATCGCGTTGCCGCGACACTATAGAGCTGTGTTATCTCGAAACTCTCTGCGCCAGAATGCACACAGGGCGCCGCTGTATAGGCAAATACCGATTTAAAACCCAAACCAAAATGGCCAATTTTCGTGATGTCTGTTTTACCCTTGCCGAAGTAGCTGATTGCTTTGACGTTATCTTCTGTAAAAGGCGTCCCATTGTGCTCGACGACTAATTTCTCATCACTGACTCGAAACTGAATTTCTGTAGCGCCAGCGTCATCAGCATTCTGTAGCAACTCGTACACGAAGTGTGCCGTGTCCGCATACATTGCTACTTGAGACATGCGGGATGCACGGTCTTTCCCGAGCTGCTCCTCGTTAAATTGGGATATTTTTTTGTAATCAGTTGCCATCTTCCACGCCACTTTGTATCAGCAACACGCCAAACACCACAGCCTCCGCGATGATGTCCACCCGTTCGGCGGCCTGCCTCAACTCTGCTGTCCGCCGCTCATAATCACGGTTCGCTGCTTCAATCTGACTTTCCCTCATACGGCGAATACGGGTATCGGTGGCGGTATCGCGCTGCTCTTCCAGCAGCGCGATACGGGCAGTGTGGGTCGCATCCAGCGATGCCAGCCTGGACTGTGCAATGTTACCGACCTGCTCGATGTGCTCGCCACGAGCATTGCTCCAGAGTCGGTAATGCGACTGTTCGAGGGTGTGTTCCTCGTTGGATGTAATGGGCTGGTCAGCCGCGCCCTCGCGCGCGGATTCCAGTAGTCCCAACATGCGCCCGTCGACAGCCGGATCGGCGCATACAGGCTGAAAGGTAAAATCTTCCTTGAGGCCAAGTTTGCGCCAACGGTAAATAGCGTAAGAGTGTCGCCCCGGTGGCAAATCATTTGCTGTGACCACAAGGTTGCCGATAAGGGGCGTGGCGGGTTCGGTGGCTTGGGCAGCCTGCCGTGCCAGTGGATGCGCGGGGGTAATAAAAACGATGTCGCGCCGGTCGGCTGCGGTAGCAGCATCGAAAGTGAGGGTGAGGTAAGGGTCGCTGCCCTTCAGCCAGCGCTGCCAAGTTTGGGCAGTAGCCCCGGTAAGGTTGAGCGCCTGAAAATCGGCGAGCAGTTTTTCTCGCGTTTCCTGCCCGAATTGCAGCGCGTTGACAGGTTTGCGTGCTAGTGATCGAGATGCTTTGCCCGGCACCAATTTTTCCAGATAACACTCCACCAGATTGGCAAGCATGGTAGGGGTGAGCCAGAAACTAGATGCCTGCTTGACTAGCTCCTCGTCCCGCTTGGGCAGACTGAGTCCGAAAAGTTTTGCCTGCGCTTCTTCCAGTTTAGCCTGTTCCTGAATGGCGCGGATTTCGTTTTCGGCCAATTGTTGCAGGCGGTTGGCCTGCTCTGACGGCGTAAGTGCAAGGTTCTCGGCGATGTCGTGAATTTCGCGGGTAAGCTTGCCCAAGATTTCCTCACTGCCGCCCAGAGCTTGCCGGAACACGCCGATGCGCAGCAAGCAGCGTTCGTAAATTTCCGCATCTACGGTGCCGGGTGTGATGAGGTTGTATATCACCACCGTTTCACTCTTCTGCCCGTAGCGGTCTATACGGCCAATACGTTGTTCGACGCGCATAGGGTTCCAAGGCAAGTCGTAGTTCACCATGCCGTCGCAGAACTGGAAATCGAGGCCTTCGCAACCCACTTCGGAGGAGAGCAAAACATCCAGCGCCTGTGGGTCTTCCTTTGCCAGGCTGAAACGATGACGTAATTCGCGTCGCTCGTCGTCTGGAATATCGCCATGAATAAGACCGATACGGATAGATTCGCTGAATAATCGCTTCACCAGATAAGCCAAGGTGTGGCGGAACGTGCTGAATACCAGCAGCTTGTTGTTAGATAGTTTTTGTTTATCGCGGATGACTTTCAGGAATGCGTCGAACTTCGGATCTTCACCAGAGAGTTGTTGCGCACGGCTTATCAGATCATCAACATCGGCACGGAAGTCATCGAGTACATCGCCAATGTCATCAAGAGCTTCATCGTCACTCGCCTCGCTCAGTTCGATTTGCGAAAGGTGCCGATGAAGGATGCTCTCCAACAAAGGAGCTAGGCCAAATACGCAACTCGCCGCCTGTCGCCGAACGGTGGTGAGCATGAACATCAGATTCTGGTCGCCATGACGATGAGCCAGGATGCGAGCTATGAGGTCTATCAGATCACCATGTAGCGCCTCCTGCTCGGTCGTAAATGCCACTGAAACAGTTTCCGGTTTGCGCGTGGTAAAGCTGCCAATATCGCGCCGCCTGGTACGGTTAATTAGAGATGAGAAGGTGTAGAGGTCTTCCAGTTGCCGAATAAGCGCAAGGCGACTTTCGTCATTACAGACTTCTGCACCCAGCTTGTCACAAACTTCTTGAAGCGTGGGATCAGCGGTTAGTACGCCTCGCCCCCAAGCCGTAGCAACGGCAGACTCAATTGAAACGCGAGTCGCAGACTTCCAGCCTGGGCGGGCAGCCCGCGCTGCCTCAATTGCGGCGTTGATGTGCGGATTGGGTTCGGACATCTGCTCAAAAGCCTGGCGACTGGGCAGGGCATCAGAGCGCAACAGATGCAGCAGGTTGTAAAGGTCGTTATCACCCAACTGGATCGGCGTGGCAGAGAGCAGCACGACGGCTTCTGCGTTGTCGCAAAAATAGCGTACGTTGCGATAAGCCCAAGTGTCGGTGTTGCGAATGTGATGCGCCTCGTCAACAATGACAAGATCGAAAGCAGGCGGCGGATCGAGATCGAGCAAACCGCGCTGTTTCTTGCGGCCTTGTTGCTTACCTATCAGCAGTGTTTCATCGAGCAGGGAGTAAGGTAGAATCGCACGGGCGTATTGTTGCGGCCAGATGCCATCCAGATGAGTCTCTTCCAAACAGTAGCGCAGAGCGGCGCCGTCCAGATGCGCGAACTGTTCGTCGAATCGCTTCATTTCTTCCATCCACTTGCGTTCTGCCACAAGCGGTTTGGGGCAAATTATCAGCACCGAACGTAATTCGCGCCGCGCTTGCAGCTCTTTGAGAATTAAGCCAGCCTCGATAGTCTTGCCCACACCCACCTCGTCAGCGATGAGCAGACGAGGTCTATCGGCCTGAATAAGTTTGAGTACAGGGCGGAACTGGTAGGGAACAAAGTTGATGCGCGAAGCGAACAGCGAATACAGGTGGCTGACGCTGGGGTGGCGCAGTTGCAGGGCAGACAGCGCAGCGTGCAGTGCCTCCGGGGTCACACTGACGCGGGCAGGGTGGCCGGCTGTAAGTTCTATTTGTGATGCGTAGTAGGTTGCAACAGCACCATCGTGAAAGACTTGGAAGCGATTCTCTGGATCGCCAGGCAAGCAAGCAATGACTGCGCCCGTAATGGCGGGCTGCGCTTTGAGCCTGACAACAGCGCCGGTCTTGAACTCACCGGGTGTGTCTGGAGTTAGTGCCTGGCTAATGGGCTGGGCATTTGCCCCTGTCAATTTTTCCATTGCGGCCTGCTTGTACTGCCGTAGCTCTTCCAGTACCTCGGCATTAACACCCAGCGCCTGTTGCAGCCGTTCAATGGTATCAAGGTCACGGTAATACGTTTCATCATCCAAGCCACCGGAAGGGAGGTGTGCCCAACGGTTGCGTATGCTTTGTGTTTCCTTAAGCCAATTGCGAGCATCCTTGTTCAAGTTGGCGTGGTTGGATAACTCAAACCAATTCTGGTCTAGCACACGCAACAAGGCAGCCAGATCAAGACTGCCCAGTTGCGTGATTCCACGCTGCTCTGCTTGCTGCCGTTGCATGTGACTCAAGGCACTCAGCACATAACGATTCCACCAGTTGTTGGCAAGCGCAGGCAACCAGCCAGAAAGCAGGCGTTGTAATTCTCTTGTTAAGCTCCGCAGCAATTGGTCCACAATGCAATGGTAGAAATATGAGTAGCTTTAGAATTGTAGTTTAGCCGTTAAATTATGACCTACTCTCACCCCATAATCCAATCCTCCATAGGTGGCCCACTCCCCCTTTTAAAGATAAGGATTCGTCACCCAATGTCACTAACTTAAGGGAAGAATCATTCTGTTCAAATAGATAGAGGCGGCT
>CAZSIO010000031.1:0-9362 GCA_964606865.1 uncultured Sideroxydans sp. | reverse complement strand
ACGGCTGGCGTCAAAAAAAACTGACTCAACGATGGCGAGAGGAAGTGTGTGCGGCGGCAATTCATGCCCGGCCGCACACTTCGACTCATGAGCGCCTTCAGTGCTTGACGGCGACAGCTACGCCCGCCTCCGCATTCGCGGGGACTGCCGCAGGGATGATTTCGGGCAATGGCTCCGGTTCGCGCTCCAAAGCCAGCGCCAGCACTTGCTCGATCCACTTGACCGGATGGATGTCCAGCTTGTTTTTGACGTTATCCGGAATCTCGACCAGATCCTTGACGTTCTCTTCCGGAATCAGCACGACCTTGATCCCGCCACGCAACGCGGCTAGCAGTTTTTCCTTGAGTCCGCCGATCGGCAACACCTCGCCGCGCAAGGTAATCTCGCCCGTCATCGCCACATCGGCGCGCACCGGGATTCCGGTCAACGCCGACACTATGGCGGTGCAAATCCCGGCACCGGCGCTGGGGCCGTCCTTGGGTGTCGCCCCTTCCGGCAGGTGGATATGCAGATCGTTCTTCTCGTAAAAGTTTTCCGGAATCCCCAGGGAACGGGCGCGCCGGCGCACCACGCTCAATGCTGCCTGAATCGATTCCTGCATCACTTCACCTAAAGTCCCGGTGGTCGTCGTTTTACCTTTTCCTGGAAGAACCGCAGTCTCGATGGTCAGCAATTCACCGCCCACCTCTGTCCACGCCAAGCCGGTAACCTGCCCGACCTGGTTGTTCTTTTCGGCGATGCCATAGCTATAGCGGCGGACCCCCAGATATTTATCCAGGTTGCGCGCAGTGACCGTCACCTTGCTCACACGATCCTTGGTCAGCAAGGCCTTCACGATCTTGCGGCAGATCTTGGAGAGTTCGCGCTCAAGACTACGCACACCCGCCTCCCGCGTGTAGTAACGCAGGATGTCGCGGATCGCACTTTCCGAAATATTGACCTCGTCCGGTTTGAGTCCGCTGTTCTTGATCGCCTTCGGCAACAGATAGCGGATCGCAATGTTGACCTTCTCGTCTTCGGTGTAGCTCGATACATGGATCACTTCCATCCGGTCCAGCAGCGGCGCCGGGATGTTCATGCTGTTGGAAGTGGCGACGAACATCACGTCCGACAGGTCGTACTCGACCTCGACGTAGTGATCGACGAAAGTGTGGTTCTGCTCGGGATCCAGCACCTCCAGCAACGCCGACGACGGATCGCCGCGGAAATCCATGCCCATCTTGTCCACTTCATCCAGCAGGAACAGCGGGTTCTTCACCCCAGCCTTGCTCATGTTCTGCAGGATCTTGCCCGGCATCGAGCCGATGTAAGTGCGACGATGGCCGCGAATCTCGGATTCATCGCGCACACCGCCCAGCGACATGCGCACGAATTTTCGATTCGTGGCGCGCGCGATGGATTGCCCCAGCGAGGTCTTGCCGACACCCGGCGGCCCAACCAGACACAGGATGGGGGCCTTCATCTTTTCCACACGCTGTTGCACCGCCAGGTACTCGACGATGCGCTCTTTGACTTTTTCCAGGCCGTAGTGATCCGCTTCCAGAATCTCTTCAGCATGCTTCAGGTCGGTATCGATTTTGGTTTTTTTCTTCCACGGCAAACCGATCAGGACATCGATGTAGTTGCGCACCACCGTTGCCTCGGCAGACATCGGCGACATCAAACGCAGCTTCTTCAATTCGGATTCGGCCTTGGCGCGCGCTTCCTTCGGCATGTGCGCCGCCTTGATCTTCTTTTCGATCTCTTCAATATCCGCGCCGTCCTCGCCTTCGCCCAGTTCCTTTTGGATCGCTTTGACCTGTTCATTCAGGTAATACTCGCGCTGGCTCTTTTCCATCTGCCGTTTGACGCGGCCGCGGATGCGCTTTTCCACCTGCATGATGTCGAGTTCAGCCTCGAGCAAACCGAGCAGGTGTTCCAGCCGTTTGCGCACGTCGAAAATCTCCAGCACTTCCTGCTTCTGCTCCAGCTTGAGCGGGAGATGGGCGGCGATGGTGTCGGCCAAACGCCCGGCATCGTCGATACCGGCCAATGAGGTCAGGATTTCCGGCGGGATCTTCTTGTTTAATTTCACATACTGGTCAAACTGGTTGATCAGCGCGCGGCGCATCGCCTCGGCCTCGCTGTCCGGGTGTTCATCAACCGGAACCGTTTCAATCTGGGCATCCAGATGGGATTGGTCATCCACCACGCGTATCACCTTGGCGCGCTGGATGCCCTCCACCAGCACCTTGACCGTGCCGTCCGGCAACTTGAGCATCTGCAAAATATTGGCAATGCTGCCGATGCGGTAAATATCTTCGGTCGCCGGTTCATCCTTGGCGGCCGATTTTTGCGCCACCAGGACGATACTCTTCCCTGCTTCCATCGCCGCTTCCAGCGCCTTGATCGATTTGGCGCGCCCGACAAACAGCGGAATGACCATGTGCGGAAAAACCACGACATCGCGCAAGGGCAACAGCGGAAAAGTTTCCGTGTGATCAGTAATGAGATTCGATTCGGTCATGGCAGTCAGATTTAAGTTGGGGACGAGCCGGAGGTGGGGACGTAAACCTTCAATTCAAGCCCCCCATCAACTCAAGCCACCTTGGTGGTATCGGCGTACATGATGATCGGTGCGATTTCGCCCGCGGCAGTCTCGTCCAGCACAACCTTGTTCACCTTGTCAGTGGAAGGGAGATCGAACATGGTGTCCAGCAATGCCTGCTCCAGAATGGAACGCAGACCGCGTGCGCCGGTCTTGCGCGCCAGTGCTTTTTTGGCAATGACATCCAATACGTGATCGGTAAACTCGAGCTCCACCCCTTCCATCGCAAACAATTTCTGATATTGCTTGGTCAAGGCATTGGTCGGCTCGGTCAGGATCCTGACCAGAGATGCTTCATCCAATCCCTCCAGGGTTGCTACGACAGGCAGGCGACCGACGAATTCCGGGATCAAACCGAACTTGATCAAATCCTCCGGCTCCACCTCGCGCAGTACCTTGCCCACATCCTTGCTGTCATCCCGCTTGGCCAGATTGGCAGAAAAGCCGATTCCCGCTTTTTCCGAACGATTGCGGATGACCTTTTCGAGGCCGTCGAATGCACCGCCACAGATGAACAGGATGTTCGTGGTATCGACCTGCAAGAAATCGGTGTTCGGATGCTTGCGCCCGCCCTGGGGCGGAATGGAAGCCTTGGTGCCCTCGATCAGCTTGAGCAGTGCCTGTTGCACCCCCTCGCCCGACACATCGCGCGTGATTGAGGGGTTGTCCGACTTGCGCGATATCTTGTCGATCTCATCGACATACACGATGCCGCGTTGCGCCCGCTCAACATCGTAATCGCAGGCCTGCAGCAATTTCTGGATGATGTTCTCGACATCCTCGCCGACATAACCGGCTTCGGTCAAAGTCGTCGCATCGGCCATGACGAATGGCACATTCAGCAAGCGGGCAAGGGTCTGCGCCAGCAGGGTCTTGCCCGAACCGGTCGGCCCGACCAACAGGATATTGCTTTTTGCCAGTTCGACGCCGTCGTCGTTCTTGTGCTTCAGTCGCTTGTAGTGGTTATACACCGCCACCGCGAGGATTTTTTTTGCCTGGCGCTGGCCGATGACGTACTCGTCCAGACGCTCGCAGATCTCGTGCGGCGTGGGCAGATCGTGCTTGTCCGACTTGCCGCCTTCTGCCGCCCCCTGAGTTTCTTCACGAATGATGTCGTTGCACAGCGCAACGCACTCGTCACAAACGAACACCGAGGGACCGGCGATCAGCTTGCGCACCTCGTGCTGGCTTTTTCCGCAGAACGAGCAATACAAAAGCTTGTCACCCTTGTTGATTTCGGTCGTCATTTCACCCTCCTTTGCGCCTCAAATGCTTGTCCGATCAAGCCCGCTTGTCCAGCACCTGATCGATCAGACCATATTCCACGGCAGCTTTCGCCGTCAGGAAGTTATCCCGCTCGCTGTCGCGCGCAATCTCTTCGACACTGCGCCCGGTATGCTGCGCCATCAGCTTGTACAACTGCTCGCGCAAACTCAATATGTACTTGGCATGAATCTCGATATCGGTTGCCTGCCCCTGGAAACCGCCCAGCGGCTGATGGATCATGACCGTGGAGTTGGGCAATGCAAAGCGCTTGCCCTTTGCGCCAGCCTGCAACAGAAAAGCACCCATCGAAGCCGCCATGCCAACGCACAGTGTCGAGACCTGTGGTTTGATGAACTGCATGGTGTCGTAGATTGCCATGCCGGCCGAAATGGAGCCGCCGGGCGAGTTGATGTACAGATGGACATCCTTGTCCGGATTCTCCGATTCAAGAAACAGCAACTGCGCCACGATCAGATTCGCCACATGATCATCGATCGGGCCGACCAGAAAGATCACCCGCTCCTTCAGCAAGCGCGAGAAAATGTCGTAGGCGCGCTCACCCCGGCCACTGGTTTCCACCACCATCGGGATCAGTCCTGAATCTCTTGGCTCCATTAAATTTCGCGTCGCGCCTTGCATCATCTCAATTCTCCATCAACTCGTTCAATTTCGCCGCCTGCTCGGTGACTTTGGCACCCGCCATCACCCAGGCTACAACGTTGTCTTCCAGCACCAGATTTTCGATTTCCTGCAAGCGCGATTTGTCGGCACGATACCATTGCCGAACCTCTTCCGGATGCTCAAAACTCTGCGCATACTCATTGACCAGTGCCTCAACCTGTTCTGGCTTGGCCTGCAAATCGTGTTGTTTGACCAATTCAGCCAGGATCAGTCCCAGCTTGATCCTTTTTTCGGCGCGCTCCAGGAACATATCGGCCGGCAGTTTCAACCCTTGAGGGATCTTCATGCCACGCCCCTCCATATCGCGCACCGTCTGTTCCATCAGGCGCTGTGCCTCACCCTGCACCAGCGCTTGCGGCGCTTCCAGTTGCGATACTTTGAGCAGCAATTCCATCGCACCATCCTTATTGCGCACCTTGACACGACGCTGCGCCTCGCGCCCGACATTTTCGCGAATCTCCTGCCTGAATTTCTCAACATCGCCATCGGCCACGCCCATCGACTTGACGAATTCCGCATCGACTGCGGGCAAGTGCGGCGCTTCCACCGCATGCACGGTGAGGGTGAAAGTCACCTCCTTGCCGGCCACATCCTTGCCGTGATAATCCGCAGGGAAAGTCATATCGAATGACTTGGTCTCGCCCGCTTTGCTGCCGACCAGTGCATTCTCGAAATCCGGCAGCATGCGTCCGGCCCCCAGCACCACGGCAAAATCCTTGGCTGCCCCCCCCTCGAACAACTTTCCGTCCAGCACGCCGGAGAAGTCGATGCGCACCTGATCTTCATTTTGCGCGGCACGATCCACGGCCTTGTATTCGACACGCTGCTTGCGCAGGGTCTGGATGGTTTCTTCGACATCTGAATCGTCCAAATTGAAAACCGTGCGCGTCACGCCTTCACCGGAAAGGTCACCGATGACGACTTCCGGATAAACCTCGAAGGTCGCGCTGCATTCGATCTCAGGTGCGTTCAGGTCAGGCGTCTTGATCTCGAACTGGGGATAGCCGGCCACCTGTAAATTATGGGTGATTGCCGCCTCGGCAAACGAGCGCTGCAAACTTTCTCCGAGCACTTCCTGTTGCACCGAATCGCCGTATTGTTGCTCAAGAACCTTCAAGGGGGCTTTGCCCGGGCGAAAGCCATGCACTTTGGCGGTGCGCCCGATGCGCTTCAGACGATTCTCAACTTCGCCGCGAATCTTTTGCTGCGTAACGGTGATATTCAGGCGGCGTTGCAGGCCGGCCAGCGTTTCGATATTGGACATACTTCAATTCCTCAATGATTAATGATTGCAGAACAAAAAAAGCGCCGGATGATACAGGAAAGCGGGCACTTGAACCCGCCCCGCCTGTCACTCTTCGTGTGGCTTCACCGCAGCCAGCCCCCACACATCGCGGTTGTAGTCGGCAATGGTGCGGTCACTGGAGAATTTCCCGCTGGTCGCCGTATTGATGATGCTCATGCGGGTCCAGCCCTCCTGGTCGCGGTAGGCCGCGCCAACCCGATTCTGTGCATCCACATAGGCACGAAAGTCGGCAATGGTCAGCCAGAGATCATGCGGATTGAGCAGCTTCTGCACGATTGGCTCGAACAACCCGGGCTCGAACAAATTGAAATGATTGCTGCGCAACAGATCAATCACACGCCGCAAATCCTCATCGGCAGCAACGACGGCAGCGGGGTCATAGTTCCCGCGGATGGCTTCAACCTGATCCGCAGTCAGGCCAAAAAGGAAGAAATTCTCCTCGCCTGCCTCCTCGCGGATTTCGATGTTGGCGCCATCCAGAGTGCCGATCGTCAGCGCGCCGTTCATCATGAACTTCATGTTGCCGGTGCCGGAGGCTTCCTTGCCTGCGGTGGAAATCTGTTCCGACAATTCAGCCGCCGGGCAGATCACTTCCATCGCCGAAACGCGGTAGTCGGGCAGAAACACCAGTTGCAGCAGTCCTTTGGTGTCCGGATCCTGATTGATGACCTCAGCTACCGCGTTGACCAGACGAATGATGCGTTTCGCCATGTCATAACCCGGTGCAGCCTTGCCCCCAATGAGGACGCAGCGCGGCGTCCAGTCCGCCGTGTCGCCGCGTTTGATGCGGTCGTACAGATGAATCACATGCAGCACATTGAGCAGCTGGCGCTTGTATTCGTGGATGCGCTTGACCTGCACGTCAAACAGCGCGTTGGTGTCGAAGGCGACTCCGCAATCACGCTGCACCATCGCGGCCAGGTGCTGTTTGTTGTCCTGCTTGATCTTGCGCCATTGGGCGCGGAACGCCTTGTCATCGGCAAACTTGCGCAGGTTCTGCAATTGCGAAAGGTCGGTGCGCCAGGCCTCACCGATGGAAGCATCGATCAGTGCGCTCAATTCCGGATTGCTCCAGGCCAGCCAGCGACGCGGCGTCACCCCGTTCGTCTTGTTGTTGAATTTCTCCGGCCACAATTCGTGGAAATCATGGAACAGATATTGCTGCAGCAAAGCGGAATGCAATGCGGCCACACCGTTGACGGAATGGCAGGAAACAATCGCCAGGTAAGCCATGCGCACTTGCGGCTGATTGCCCTCCTCGATGATGGACATGCGCCGCATCCGCGCCACATCCCCGGGCCAGCGCAACGACACCTGCTCAAGGAAGCGCGCATTGATTTCGTAAATGATGTCCAGCAAACGCGGCAACAGACGGCCAAACATACTGACCGACCAGCGCTCCAGCGCCTCCGGCAACAGGGTGTGGTTGGTGTAGGCCATCGTCTCCCGCGTAATGCGCCATGCCTCATCCCATTCAATATGGTGCTCATCCATCAGCAGACGCATCAGTTCGGCGACCGCGCAGGTGGGATGCGTGTCGTTGAGCTGGAAGGCGTTCTTCGCGGCAAACTGGGTGAAATCTTCGCCGTGTTTTTCCACCCAGCGGCGCAGCACATCCTGCAAACTGGCCGAAGCAAGGAAATACTGCTGGCGCAAACGGAGTTCCTTGCCGTTTTCGCTGGCATCGTTCGGATAAAGCACCATGGTGATATGCTCTGCCGCGTTTTTCGCGGCGACCGCCTCGGTGTAGCTGCCCGCATTGAATTCCTTGAGATTGAACTCCTCGGTGGCGGTCGATTTCCACAAACGCAAGGTATTCACCGTGCCGTTGCAATAACCCGGGATGGGCACATCGAACGGCAATGCCATCACATCCTGGGTATCCACCCAGCGCGCGTGCAACTTGCCCGTGTTGCCGGTGTATAAATCGCTGTGTCCGCCAAACTTGACCCTGACCGTCAACTCGGGGCGTTCCACTTCCCACGGATTGCCGTTGCGCAGCCAGTGATCCGGATCTTCGACCTGCCTGCCGCCCTCGATGCGCTGGCGGAACATGCCGTACTCGTAACGCAGCCCGTAGCCGGTGACCGGCAGTTGCAGCGTGGCGCAACTGTCGAGGAAACAGGCCGCCAGACGACCCAAGCCGCCGTTGCCCAGACCGGCATCGGCTTCCTGCTCCTGCACAT
Source organism: uncultured Sideroxydans sp. (assembly GCA_964606865.1). Taxonomy (GTDB): domain Bacteria; phylum Pseudomonadota; class Gammaproteobacteria; order Burkholderiales; family Gallionellaceae; genus Sideroxyarcus. The sequence goes on along the minus strand of CAZSIO010000031.1, from coordinate 1,336 downwards.
CCTCCAGCTTGACGCCGAAATTGCGCATCGCGTCGGCGGTTTCCTGCTGCATGTCCAGATTGAGCATGGCATTGCCCATTGCCCGCCCCATCAAAAATTCCAGCGACAGGTAATAGGCCTGCTTGCCATCCGCCTCGTCATAGGCGCGCTGGGTATGGCGCCAGCGTTCGATCAGGCGATCGCGCAGAACGGTGGCCAGCGACGCATAGACCGGGTAACCGGCCATGGTTGATTTGCCCCAGCCCAGGGTGTGGCCGAAATAGCGGCGGAAATCTTCCATGACGCTGATCGCGTCGGTGCCCAGCGGCGGCTGGCGCATGATGCTGTGCTGTTTGGGGATAAAGGGATTGGCGGGGGTATTCACAATAATTTCCTGAAATGGAGATGAAGCAGGGCGCGATTCTACCAAATAAGCCCGAAACAGGCTTGCGTTAGCGTGAATCTCGCGCAGCGCGGGCATACCGAACCCCTCGCCCTCCGGGAGAGGGGGAACGGGGGTGATGGAAACGCACAGGGCGCAGACGATTCGTCTTTTGGGTGGCCTGCGCCATCTGCGTTAGCGCTCTTGAAAGGGGAAAAACCGCCAAAGGTCCGGGCTACTCGGAACGGCGCATCGTTCCTCCGGCAGCCGGGGCTCCGCCGCCGACGCTGATCACGTGCTGCAAATCCATCGGGGCAGGCAATTTAAGCAAACGATAGAGGTTGCTCAGATTCTTCCTGAAAAGCATGTCAAACGAGGACACGCTCTGCGCCGAGTTGTAATCACCGAACCACCAAAACCAGTCGGAACCCTCGCAGTCGGCCAATTGCTCGGTCGCCAGACGCGTTTCTTCGGCATTCAGACGCCCGCTGTTGGTCACGATGTCGTAACTGCGCTTCGCTTCACATAGCAGATCCCAACCGCGGTTTTTGTCCGGCGAGCCGATCCAGGTGCTGAACGTGCCATAGACCCAACTCCCCGCAACCAACTGTTTTAGTTTCCCGGTTGTTGTGCGAGGCTCGGCATTCTCGATCGATTGCACGCATTCATCAAACGTGGCGGTCTGAATGAAGGGATGATTTTCCAGCCTGGCATACAGTTCGGACAGGAAATAATAGCCGTTGTAGGGGTAATATTCCCAAGCGTTCTCTCCATCCAGAACGATAGACACCACCGGATCATGCCCGCCCTGATGTTGGTGATAGATCCCCTCTAGTCTGTGGATGAGATCCGCTGCCGCATCATCACCTTTCCATTTTGCATACTCGAAACCGATGCGATCCGACAAGTAGTCATCCCGAAAGAAGCAATGAACCGGCTTGGCTTCACCTTCCAGCAAATAGGGTTTGTATAGAT